>DATGKC010000340.1:0-2586 GCA_035294845.1 Planctomycetaceae bacterium
CACGTGTTCCAGCGCAAGAGCGATTCGTCGTTGTCGGCAGGGCGCGTGGCCGAAGCCTTTTCGTAACATTCCATGGCCTTCACGAACCAGTCGTAGGCAATCGCGCCGCTGCCCGATTTTCCCGCGCAGTAGTGGGCCTTGGCGCGCCGTTCGTAAACAATGCCCAGATAATAATTCTGGTGATACTCTCCGGCCAGTCGGCCTGCGATGCTCCGGGCCTCGGGAAAGGCGTCGGTCTGCCCATGTGAGAACTGGTCGGTCAGCGCCAACAGCAACGAAATGAGCGCAGGCTCGGACGCGTGCTCGATGAGCAGGATGTCGCGGCAGATGCTTTCGGCATCGACGGGTTCGTTCAACAGGCGATAGCGTTCGGCTTTTTCCAGGGCCGCGGGAATGCGTTCCGGAGCGAGCGGCTTGAGCTCGAACATGATGGGCTCCTCTTGTTGTGCATCCCGATGAGCCGGCGTCGGCCGCTGCCGGGCGCGCGATTATCTGCCCGTCAGCTTCCGCCACAACCAGAGAAGGGGGTCGTAGAACCTGTCGACGACGCGCTCTTTGAGCGGAATGATGGCGTTGTCGGTGATGCGAATTCCCTCCGGGCAAACCTCGGTGCAGCACTTGGTGATGTTGCACAATCCGATGCCGAGGTTCTCTTTGAGCAAGGGCAGCCGGTCGCCGTCGTCCAGCGGGTGCATTTCGAGAGCCGCCGTGCGCACGAAGAAACGCGGGCCTCCAAACCGCGAATACTGATGATGCTCGCGCAAAATGTGGCACACGTTCTGGCACAGGAAGCATTCAATGCACTTGCGGAATTCCTGCACGCGGTCGGCCTCGGCCTGCGAAAATTTCCAATCGGTTCCCGCGCGCGGTTTGAACGCCGGGATTTTGCGATTCACTTCGAAGTTCCACGACACGTCGCACGCCAGGTCTTTGATCACGGGAAACGTGCGCATCGGCCGAATGCTGATTTTTTCGCCCGCGGAGTAATTGTCGAGGCGATCCATGCACATGAGCCGCGGACGGCCGTTGACCTCGGCCCCGCACGAGCCGCATTTTCCGGCTTTGCAGTTCCAGCGGCAGGCCAGGTCGGGAGCGTGCATGGCCTGCACGCTGTGCACGGCGTCGAGCACGACCATTCCCGGTTGCACGGGCACAAGGTAATCGACCATTTGACCGGAAGCGCCGTCGCCGCGGTAAATGCTGAGCGTTACTCCAGAGTCCATCGCGTTCTCCGACCGTGGGTCATTCCGGCCCGGAAGGTTTCGCGGGCTAGGCTTCGTCTTTGAGCAGTTGTTTCAATTCATCTGGCATTTCCGGCAGCGGCCGGCGCTCGACCGCGATCCGGCCCTCGCGCTTGCGGACGATTAGATTCAGCCGGCCCCAGTCTTTTGTCGAGTCGGGAAAGTCTTCGCGCGTGTGGGCGCCGCGGCTTTCGGTGCGCTCCAGCGCGGCCCGCGTCACCGCCTCACTGATGTCGAGCATGTTCGAAAGATCGAGAGCCAGATGCCACCCTGGATTATACTGGATGTTGCCCGCGGCTTTCACGTTGTCGGCCCGCTTACGCAACGAATCGAGCTCCTTCAGAGCTTGCTCGACATCGGACTTATTGCGCACGATGCCCACAAATTTTTGCATCATCGTCCGCAGGTCTTCGTGGATGGAATAGGGATTTTCGCCGTCGGACCGCTCGAAGGGCTGCAACATTCGTTTCGTCGCGGCGGCGACTTCGTCCGGGTTGACGGCGGGGCGCGCCGCGCGCGCTTTCGCGTGCTTGGCGGCAAATTGTCCGGCCCGCTGGCCGAACACCAACAGGTCCGAAAGCGAGTTGCCTCCCAGCCGATTGGCCCCGTGCATGCCGCCGCCGACTTCGCCGGCAGCAAACAGCCCCGGCACGGTCGACTCTTGCGTCTCCGGATGGACGTGAACGCCCCCCATCATGTAGTGGCAAGTCGGCCCCACCTCCATCGGTTCGCGCGTGATGTCGACCCCGGCCAGCTCCTTGAACTGATGATACATGCTGGGCAGTTTGCGGATGATGTCTTCGGGCCCCCGGCGCGAAGCGATATCCAAGAGCACGCCCCCGTGAGGCGAGCCGCGTCCTTCGCGAATCTCCCGCTGAATGGCCCGCGCCACCACGTCGCGCGTCAGCAGTTCCGGAGGCCGGCGGGCGTCGGGTCTTTTGCCGGCAATCACGGCCGCCACCCAGCGCTCGGCCTCTTGTTCGGTGTCGGCGAACTCACCTTTGAACATTTCGGGAATGTAGCGAAACATGAAGCGCTCGCCGGCGCTGTTTTTCAGCACGCCCCCCTCGCCCCGAACGCCTTCGGTGATCAGAATGCCGCGGACGCTGGGGGGCCAGACCATGCCGGTCGGGTGAAACTGTACGAACTCCATGTCGATCAGCTCGGCGCCGGCCCACAGGGCCAAGGCATGGCCATCGGCCGTATACTCCCACGAATTCGACGTGATTTCCCAGCAGCGGCCGATGCCCCCCGTCGCCAGCACGACCGACTGGGCGCCGAAGACCACGAACCGGCCCGATTCGCGCCAATAGCCGACGCACCCGGCTGCGTGGTCGCCATCTTT
>DATGKC010000341.1:0-4466 GCA_035294845.1 Planctomycetaceae bacterium
TCCTGTGCACGCTTGTCGCTGAATGTTTTCGGGGAAGCCGGATGCGGGAAATCTGCCAGTCCGGTTTGAGGAGGGGAGAGGCGGCAGCATCGGGCTGCCCCTCTCCTACTCGCCCGGTTCTTCTTTCCATTCGCCGCCTTATGAAGGTTCGCGGCACGCAAAGATTTTACAACGAAGTAGTACGAAAGGTTTACAGAATATGGCATTCCGCACAGCCGGGCGAGGACTTTCGTCCGGCCTGCCGTTCAATTATAGTCGGACAACTCCCCCAATAAATTCCCATCCGAGAAAAACGCCATGCAACAAATCCCCGCGCTATCGTCCGAGCGTCTGGCGGCCCTCGGCCGATATGACACGCCGACGGTCTGCAACGCCATTGAGCTGTTCGAGATTCGCCCGCGCAACGCCGGGTTCATGAATTCGGGCATCAAGGCCTGCTTTCCACATATGCCCCCGATGGTGGGGTATGCCGTCACTTCGACGTTTCGCAGCATGTCTCCGCCTCGGACTGGAGATGTCTATGCCAGCATGAACCAGCAGGTCGAATCTTATTCAGAGCTGCCAGGTCCGCCGGTCATGGTTTATCAAGACCTCGATGAACCGGTCGTTTCCGCCACTTTCGGCGAAGTGATGTGCTCGGTTTACAAAGCGTTCGGCGCCAAGGGACTTATCACTTCCGGCGCCGGACGCGATCTGGAGCAGGTCGAGAAAATCGGCTTTCCGGTATTTACGTCGGGGGCGATTTGCGCGCACGGCTATTGCCACACGCTGGCCCTGAATATTCCCGTGACGGTGGGTGGCATTTGCATCTATCCCGGCGATCTGTTGCATGGCGATCTCAACGGCATCACGACGATTCCTCACGAAATCGCGTCCGAAATTCCGGAAGCCTGCGAAGGATTGGCCGCCGCCGAGAAGATCATTCTCGATTACGTCCGCGGCCCGCATATTACGCCAGCCGGAATGGCCGAGGCCCGCAAAGAATGCACGGCCATGTTCGCCAGGCTGACGCAGCAATTGCGTCGAAAATAGCACGGAAACCGGCCGATGAGGTTTGCCCGAGGCATTCGCAAAGTCAGCCCCCGTTGGCTTTGCATTGGGGCCTTTCTGGCCATTCATCTCGTGCTGGGGATCGACGCAGCCGGCCGTCTCACGGTGACGCACGACGAATATTGGCACCTTCCGGCCGGTCTCTTGGCGTGGAAGGCGGGCCGCTTCGACGCCGATAATCTCAATCCGCCGCTCACCCGCATGTGGGACGCGCTGCCGCTCTTATTCACGTCGGCTCGGGTCGATGGATCGCTGCCCGCCGGCGACGCGTTCGGATTGGGAGATCGGTTTAGCGCCGACAATCGCGCGCAGTACGACCGCGATTTGACGCTGGCGCGGTCGATGAATCTGTTGTTCTCGGTGCTGACCGGATTATTGTTGGCTGTCTGGGCCAATGAGCTGTTCGGAGCAAAATCGGCGTGCCTGGCCGTCGCGGTCTGGTGCTGCTGTCCCACGGCGCTGGCCCACGCGGCACTCGTCACGCCCGACATGGGCGCGACTTGCCTGTTCACGGCGAGCTTGTTTTTCTGCTGGCGATTTTCGAATCGCCCCGCTGGGCGCGGCGCCTTCATTTTGGGGACGCTCCTGGGACTTGCCCAACTGGCCAAATTCACGAATCTCCTCTTGTTCCCGCTGTGCGCGGCCACGTGGTTCATCGTGCGGGCCCGCAATTCGGCGGTGATTCGGAGGAGTTGGAAGACGAATCTGACACAGGCGATCTGCGCCGCGGCGATTGCGGCGGCCGTGCTGAACGCCGGATATTTCTTTCGTGGCAGCTTCAGTGCACTCCGAACATATCATTTTCAAAGCCGGCTGTTCGGCCGCATGGCTCAGGTTTTTCACTCTCTTGATGGGCTTCCCGTGCCGCTGCCTCGCGATTATGTCGAGGGGCTCGACCACCAACAGCGAATGATCGAGAGTCTGCATCCGGTTTATCTGGATGGGATCTGGAGCCAGCACGGATTCGCCGACTATTATTTGCGCGCCCTGGAGTACAAGTTGCCTCATGCGGTGCAGGCGCTCGTCATCGCCTTGGCCTTATGCCTTGCGTTTCCCGGAGGGCTCGCGCGCCTGGGGCGCGTGCAGTTGCTGCTCTGGATCCCCGTAATCGCCTTGCTGGCGACGGCCAGCTCGATCGGCATGCAGTTGGGCATTCGTTACGTTTTGCCCACGCTTCCTTTGGCTTATCTGGCGGTTTCTCAAACGGCGCGCTGGTTCGTTTGGAAAAGATTCCCAATCCGCACGCTGGCGGTAACACCGCTTATTATTGCGCTCCCATTTTCACTTCGATACCATCCCCATCATCTGGCTTATTTCAATGAGCTGGCCGGTGGGCCCGAAGGCGGGCGCGCGCACTTGCTCGATTCGAATCTCGACTGGGGTCAGGACCTGCGCGCACTGGCAGATTATTTACACCAACGGCACATCGACCATATCGGACTGGCCTATTTCGGAATGCTGCCCCCCTCCGAATTGGGAATCCACTATCGCCTCCCTCCTTCCTACCGTCCCGAAGAGGGCTGGTTTGCCGTGAGCGCGAATTTCCTGTATGGCCGGCCCCATACGATCCGCAATCCGGACGGCAGCTTGCGGTCTGCGAACTTCGACGAATTCGGCTATTTCAGGCACTTTTCACCGATCGCCCGCATCGGCTATTCGATCGAGGTTTTTCACATCAGCTTCGGAAAATCCCCCGCGTCCGGTCGTGCCGATTGAAGCGGCCGGCGCGACTTTGCCGATAAGAGAGACGGTGGACTATTTACCGTTCGCGGGGGGAACGCTTCGTCCATGTCTTGCCGGACGTTACGATCGGGTTCGCACGCACTCTCGGCTCATCGAGAATCTGAGCCGTTTGCGGCGCATCGCAGGCCGGGCTGCCGCCGCATGCAGGCGATGCTCTGGCTATGGCTGATGTCGCTCTTGGCGCCGGGCTGTTGCTCTGTGCCGGTTACGGTCGGAAATCCAATTCCCGGCATGACCACGATTGCCATCGCGCCATTTTTCAATTTGAGCGCCGAGCCGAGCGTCGACGGCAGGCGGTTCGCGATGGCGTATTACAACGAGCTTCAGAAAACGGCCAACTATCAGGTGATGCCGGTGGGAGTCGCGGAATTGGCGATCCGCGAAAACGACCTGAATATGACGAGTCCGGCCGACGCAGTCAAATTGGCCCAGATCCTCAACGCCGACGCGATCGTGGTGGGCGCCGTCACCGAGTACAACCCCTACTACCCGCCTCAATTGGGGGTGCAAATCAACTGGTACACTGCCCGAGAGTGGATCTTCTATCCGGGAATCTCCAGCAGCGGGGAGAAACAGGGGGATGGATTGAACGGCCCGGCCGATGATGCCGCACCGCCCAATCTGCAAGGAAAGAAAACGATTCAGCCTCTCGCCCGCGCCCAATCGGCCGACGACGACTCGAGCGCTCGATTTACCCCATTCACGGCGTCGCCGGCGATCAAGCTGACGCAGGGGCAAAGAAACGGCGGAAACCAGGCGAATAATCCGCCTCCGGTAATCGTCTGGCCGCCGCGGACTGAATCGAGCGATCTTCCGGCAAATGGTTCCCCGCCGGCTGCTGCCGGCAAGGCGGGGGGCGCCTTTTGCGTGCAGATTGAACCCGACACGGTGCAACCGATCATGTCGTACACGCGATTCTTTGACGGGGCTGATCGTCCGCTCATGCAGGCGCTGAGAGGATATTACATTCTGCGCGGTGATCTGCGTTCGGGCGGTTGGGAAGCCTATCTGCATCGCAGCGATGATTTCCTCAAATTCGCTTCTCATGTTCTGGTCATCGAAATGCTCACGCTGCACGGCGGGCCGCTTAAGACCGAAAAGATCTTCATGTACGGCAGATAACGACGAAAACATAGCGCAACTCGGGAAATCGCGAGTCGCCTCCCGCCGGCAACCGATAAGAACAATTGCAATCGCGGCGCAGCTCTCGATCCCGCACAGGGAACTCCATGATGGAACGGGGAATCAACGTCATCGCTCTCGTGAAGGACGCCGAGCGATACATCTTCCTTTACGACAACGAGAGCGCGCAGGCCTTGATGCAGACGCTGGGACGTTTCGCCGGCGATCCTGAATTGAGCTTTTCGTGGTACGACGCGGCCGTGCTCAGCCAGAAAGTGCGGCGCATCAATCGAGAGACCGCCGACGAGCGAGAGGCGCCGTTCCGAGCGCCGCGATAGCCGCCGGTGCGCGAGGCCCCATGCAATCCGCCGTCTCGGCATTCCTGCAGTATCTTCGAATCGAGCGGAACTGCTCGCCGCTCACGATCAAATCTTACAGCGAAGACCTTGCCGGCATTCTGGAGTATCTTCGGGATTTCGCCGGTGGAATACCGGCGCTGGACCAGGTGTCGGTAACCGAGCTGCGGGGCTACGTGGCCTACATGCACGAGT
>DATGKC010000342.1:0-3355 GCA_035294845.1 Planctomycetaceae bacterium
CGGCAAGCGATCGCGATGAAAACAAGTCATTGCTGAAATTAAGCTTATGAAAATGTCGCGATCGATTGGATGATTGGACTGCGACTTGCTTTTGAGTGCGATGACAACCGATCCGGTCGCCGCCCGATTCCAAGCTCGACAGACCAGCGACCGCGGCCTTTGTCGGTGAGTTGCGTCCTCTCACGCGTCCTGGAACTGCACTCGATCTCCGAGGCGGCCGAAAGGCAGAACGCTCCACTGGGGAGGGCGTTTTGATCCTCCTTTCGGGCGCCAATTTGTCTTTCGGAATCGGGTGCGGTTCCGTTTTCTTTGAGCCGGAATCGGCACCCCCGCGGTTGATCGGCGTCGTTTCGCGCCAAGCGCACAAGCGAGGACGCCTGTGCTACGGCGACGCGCCGGTTTAAGTGCGGCACCTGCGTCTGAGGCTACCGGGCGTTATCGACGACGGGAACCCGCAGCAGGACCGGCGCTCGGACCGGCTCGGCATGCGGGCCGCGGAGGACTTGACCGCGCTCGGGCGCCAAGGGCACGATGCGGCGCGCCAATTCTGAGTACGATTCGGCCGCAGCCAGTTCCTCGTCCTTGCGATGCATTTCATCCAGCACGACCGTATGCCAATTCCGGTCGCGCCGCGCCGAGGGAACGTAATTCTCGCGCGCCCAGCGGCGCAGGCGAAGTTCTTCCACAAAGTCGGTCGAAATGCGTGATGCATGCGGCATGAATAGAACCTCACTGCGGCGAGAATTTCCGAATTGCTCTGATACATCGGCGACCGCGGAATCCGGCTGCGACGAAATTCGCCAGGGATTCCGGGTGCTGCGGCAATTCCTCCCGACCGACGGAATCTCGCGGATTTTCCGCGCTCTGCTTGCAGATTCTCAGGTTGCCTGCGACGATGGGCAAACGGTGCTTCCCCTGCAGTTTCTGCCGAATGTTCGCACGATGACGGAGACTTCGCTACAGCCGGCACGCCTGGTTGAACGGCCCGACGGCGCGGCCGATGCGCCGGTTGATCGGTTTTCGGCAGAGGAATTGGCTCAATTCGACCGCGCCGGCTTTATCATTGTCCGGCGATTGGCCGCGCGGGAAATTTGCGCACAAATGACAGATTGGACGCGCGCTTCGCTCGATGGAGCGAGCGGGCCGGCCGAATTCGAGGCCGATCTCAATTATCCGGGCGCTCCAACTTCGCGCGGTGCGAAGGGGGGCGATACTGTCCGCCGGTTGAAAGAAGTGCAATCGCGTCACCCCGCATTCACGCAATTTGTGGCCGGCGCATCGCTTCTCGTGCGCTTGCAGCAGCTTTTGGGACCGCAAGTCGTGATGCCCCTGGCCCATCATAACTGCGTCATGACGAAGCAGCCGCGATTCAGCAGCGAAACCGGCTGGCATCAGGACATCCGCTACTGGTCGTTCGCGCGTCCCGAGCTGGTCAGCGTCTGGCTGGCACTGGGACGCGAAACGCCCGAAAACGGCTCTCTGTACCTGATTCCCGGCACGCATAAGCTGCCCATCGATCGCGAGCGACTCGATGACGAGTTGTTCTTGCGGACCGACCTGGCCGAAAATGCCGCACTCGTTTCGCAGAAGGTGCCGGTCGAACTCGAGCAGGGCGATGCACTGTTTTTTCATTGCCGCACGTTTCACGCGGCTGGACGAAATCGCACCGATCAGATCAAGCTCTCGGCGGTGTTCACGTTCCGGCCGGCCGACAATTCTCCGCAGCCGGGAACGCGCTCGGCGTCGATGCCGGAATTGCTTTTGCCGCCCCTGGGATGATCGGCTCACCCCACCCATTGAGCCGATTCGAATGGCTTCGTCGACAACGACTGCGGTTTTGGCGGCGCGTGGCGTAGGTTTCCCAACCTGCGACGCATTTTTTCAATGCTGTCAGCGCCAATCCGCTTGACGTTCCCTTGGCGCCCCCGTACCGTGAATTGCGGGGCGGCGGCGCCTCGGTTGGTGAAACAAAGAAAGCGTTTTTTCGATTTTCACCTGGTCGGGGCAACCCCGACGAACCTTTCGTACCGTGAGGACTGCGTGGCGTGAGCAATGCTGCGATGACACGCAGGGCGGCTCACGCCGAACAAGACTCTGCGGGGCGCCCCGTCCTCTCAAAATCGTCGCACCAAGAAGTCATCGCCTCATGCACGTTCACCGCGCGTTGGCTCAGATCGTGCTGGTGGGAACATGGTCGGTGAGCGAGATCGCGCGGCGCGTGGCGACGGCGTTGCGCTATCGCAAGCCGACAAAATGGCTCAACGACTTCTCCGGACGAGTTGTCGCAGAATTTGGATCCGAACCTCCTCCGCCTTCACAGTTTCGCCTGGCCCGGTTCATTTCCTTCGACCGCGCATTGGGCCGCATCACAACGCGGCTGCTCGGCGAGGACTCGGAAACTCCCTCGTGTCTCAACGTCCTCCAATTGCCCAAGCCGGAAATGTCTCCGGCGAGGAAACTCAGCACGGCCGGGGCACTTCCGAAATTGACCACACCCGGCGAATTGGCTCGCTGGCTGGAGATCAGCCCTGGCGAGTTGGATTGGTTTGCCGACTGCTTCGGCGGGGAACGACTGAGGCGGGCTGGCCCGCTTCGACACTATCGCTATCTTTGGTTATCGAAACGCTCCGGGCGCAAGCGCCTGCTGGAAAGCCCAAAGCTGAGATTGAAGAACTTTCAAAAAAAGATCCTGGACGAAATCCTGGTGCATGTTCCCCTGCATGCGGCGGCCCATGCATTTCGAGCAGGTTCGTCGACGTTGACTTGTGCAGCTCCTCACTTGGGCCAGCGCGTCGTGTTGCGCATCGACCTGCGCGATTTTTTCCCGTCCATTCGAAGCGGCCGCGTGCTGGCGCTGTTTCGCACGATCGGTTATCCTGAGGCGGTGGCCCGATTGCTGACCGGGTTGTGCACAAATTCGGTTCCCACCGACGTTCTGGCAGATGGAGGGCCGGCAACAAACGGCGCCGCCTCCCGAAAGCCGTTTGAAATCCCGCATTTGCCACAGGGAGCGCCAACCTCCCCGGCGCTTGCCAACTTATGCGCGTTTCGTCTCGACTGCCGCCTGGCAGGACTGGCGCGGCGAATGGGAATCCGATATACCCGCTATGCCGACGATTTGATTTTTTCGGGCGATCGCCAATTCGAACGGTCGCTCCCGGAGTTCCGCGTGCTGGTGTGCGCGATCGTGATTGACGAAGGTTTTTCGATCCGCCGGCGCAAGACGCGGGTGATGCGCAGTGGCCGCCGGCAAGAAGTCACGGGACTCGTCGTCAATCGGCGCATCAATGTGGCCCGCGATGAATTCGATCGTCTCAAAGCGATTCTCCACAATTGCGTGGCATCCGGACCGCGA
>DATGKC010000343.1:0-8886 GCA_035294845.1 Planctomycetaceae bacterium
TCCTGTGCACGCTTGTCGCTGAATGTTTTCGGGGAAGCCGGATGCGGGAAATCTGCCAGTCCGGTTTGAGGAGGGGAGAGGCGGCAGCATCGGGCTGCCCCTCTCCTACTCGCCCGGTTCTTCTTTCCATTCGCCGCCTTAAAAAAAACCTTCGCGGCTTGCAGAGATTTTACAGGGAAGTCAGAGCCGGATTGCTGACTTGTCGCCGCGCGGTGCCTAAAGACTGCGCAGGGCAATCGACTGAGGAACTTACCAGAGCGTTTCGCCGACGACGTAAAGCGCAGTGCGGCAATGCGTTGCAATCGTTCCCCGCCTCTCCTTCTGTCGAACTGGCACGCAACTTGCCTTACCTCGCGCGGCGGCCGAGTTTTTCGTTCGCAGGCTAGTGTCGCGCGGGATGCTTCGACGCTCTTGCCTCGGCCATTCGAGGGGTAGTCCGGCTGGAGGTCTAGCCGGGGCGGCGTCATGCCGGCCTGGACGAGCGCCTATTCTTTCAGCCGGCTACTCTCTCTTTTTTTTATACGCCCCATTTCGGCGCCGCTACGCCAGGATCGGCAGGCTGATCGTTCCGCCGGCCTTCGTTTGGCGCTTCCGCCGAGGGAGGATCGCCTCGGCGTATTCCCAGAGTTGTTCGGGCGTTTCGAACAGCCGCTCGTGCAGCCCTTCGTCGTCGTATTCGCAATCGTGCGTGCTGTAGCGCCGGCAGATTTGCGGACGGTCGTCGTATTGGGCGCAGCGATGATCGCCCTGCAAGTGCTTGCAGTCTGCATAGACGCAGAGGTACCAGGTGCCGTCGTCGACATAGACGCTGATGCGCCCGTGCATCATGAACCACCGCAAGTCGTCGAAGTCTTTGCGGGTGGTGGGGGTGTCAATGGGAATCGAGAAATATCGGCAGCAGAGGGCCGTGCAGTACGAGCACAGCACTTCTCCGGGTGGAAGCTGGCCGCGCTGGATGGGGAATTCGGGCATCGTCCCATTGTACTCGCCGAGGGCGTTTTGAAAAGTTTGTCGAGTGCGGTGTACAGCGACTGAGGCGCGCCGGCCACGCGGTTGAACTGGAAAAGCCCCCTGCTATACTGAAGATTGAGAGCGAACGATTGCCCCGCGAGGGCGGCCGCGGCAAATCGCGCCGTGCGAGCGTCTTTTTGTTTCAGGACCAGACCTCATGAATACGGCAGTTGCCAAGGGAACGCCGGCGTCGACGGCCGTCAAAGGACTCAAAGGGGTCATCGCCGCCGACAGCGCCATTTGCCTCGTCGACGGCCTCGCCGGCCGGCTGATCTATCGTGGCTACAATATCCACGAGCTGGCCGAACGCAGCAATTTCGAAGAGGTTTGTTACCTGCTTTTGAAGGGTGAGTTGCCCAACGGGCGGCAGTTCCAGGAATTCAGCGCGCGGCTGGCCGAGCACCGCCGCCTGCCGCCGGGGGTCGTCTCGTTTCTGAAGTCTCTTCCTCGCGACATGTTGCCGATGGCCGCCCTGCGATCGGCCGTCTCGGTGGCCGGTCTGTACGACCCGCAATCAGAAGAGTCCACAGAAGAGGCCAGTTACCAAACCGCGTTGCGGCTCATTGGCGCCATGTCGTCGCTGGTTGCGGCGATTCACCGATTGCGGCAGGGGCAAGATCCGCTGGAACCCAAGCGAGAGCTCACCCACGCCGGCAATTTCATGTATCAATTGAACGGCCGGGTCCCCACGCCCGATGAAACCCGCGCCATGGACCTGATTCTGATCCTCCATGCCGAGCACGGCTTCAACGCCAGCACGTTCGCAGCGCGAGTCATCAGCGCCACGCTTTCCGACTGGTATTCGGTGATCTCGGGGGCGATCGGCGCCCTGAAAGGTCCGCTGCACGGCGGGGCCAACACCGAGGTGCTCAAGGCGCTGATGGAAATCGGCCAGCCGGCGAACGTGCCGGCGTACGTCGAAGCGGTGCGGGCGCGCAAGGGCAAGTTCATGGGGTTCGGCCACGCGGTGTACCAGGTCGAAGACCCGCGGGCCAGGCACCTCAAAGAGCTCTCGCGGCGGCTGGGGCTCGAACAAGGCCAGCCGAAATGGTACGAGATCTCGGCCGAGCTCGAGCGCGTCGTCAAAGACACGATCCACAAAAACTGCAACGTCGATTTCTATTCAGCCAGCCTGCAGCATTACATGGGCATTCCGGCGGAGCTGTTCACGTGCATCTTCGCCGCCAGCCGCGTCGCCGGCTGGTGCGCGCACGTCCTTGAGCAATGGGCCGACAACAAGATCATTCGCCCTTCGAGCAATTACACGGGACCCGCCGAACGCGCCTACCCGCCGATCGGCAAGCGCTGAAACACGCCAACCACCGTGAACCTCGCCTTTGTTTCGTATGAAACGCCGTTTGCTCCCTGCGGGGGGATTGCGGCCGTCATGGGGCGGTTGCCGCCGCGCGTGCAGGCGGTCTCGCACGTCGATACGATCGTCGTCACGCCCTTTCATCATCGCATCGAAAAGATGGCATCGCTGGGGCGCAGCCACGAGGGGACGTTCGGCGTGACGCTCGCCGGTCGCGTGGCTGTCTTTCATGTCTACCGCCACGACCACAAAATTCCCTACTATTTTCTGCTCCCCGAAGACCGCCGTTATTTTTCCGGCCGGAGGCATCCCTACGACGTTTCGGCGGACGACTTGCTGCGGGACGCTCTGGTATTTGGCGCAGCCATTCCCCGCGCCTTGCACGTCATCGACCCGGGCAAACGTTGGACCTTGCTCTTGCAAGATTGGGAGGCGGCCACCGCCGCGCTGGCGATGGCCGACGGCCCTGCGCGCTCGCGATCGTTCGTCACCTTGCATAATAGCTACGATTGCAACGTCGCCGGCGAACAGCTTTCATCGGTCGGCATCAATTCCGATTGCTGCCCCGGCGGGACGATCTTGCAACGTGCCTTGCCGCTCACCGAACTTCCGGTTTTCACCGTTTCCGAACAGTTCGCCCATGATTTGACCGAAGACGCTCTGCAAACGCAGGTGCTCGCGCCGCAGTTGCAGTTGACGCTCAAGCCGCGCCTGGTGGGAATCGACAACGGGCCCTTTGTCGATCTCGAGGTCGATCGGAAGTCGCTGGCCGAGGCCGAAGCGGGCCATTTCGAGTCATTGGCCGGTTGGAAGGAGGCCCACCGCAATTCGTTTCTCGAGGCGCTCGCGAAAATTCAACCGACCGACGATCAGCCCCTGTGGGGCGACGTCTCGATGTTCTCGCGCGATGACGCCCCCTGGTTCGTGATGGCGGGGCGCGACGACTCGCGGCAAAAGGGCTATGACGTGCTGGCGCGAGCCGCCGAAATGTTTCTCGAAAATGAGGGGCAAGCGCGATTTCTGTTCTTTCCCATTCCCGGCGATGAGGGCCGCGCGGGGCTGGCATTTCTACGCAAGCTGGCCGAGCGATTCCCGCACAGCGTGCTGGTTTTTCCGTTCCTGTTTCGCGAGGGCTTTCTGGGCGCCTTGCGGGGGGCGACCTTCGGCGTCATGCCCTCGCTTTACGAGCCGTTCGGGATGGCCAACGAATTCTACCTCAACGGCACCGTGGGAATCGGCCGCGCCACCGGGGGCATCATTCAGCAGATCATCCCCTTGCGGACGCCGCCCTCGTTCGGAAAGCAAGTCGAGCGGCAAGCCGACCGCTGGCATGACGTGGGAGCGGCGCCCACCGGCTTTTTGTTTCGCGAGAAAGACGACCTTCCCTCCGAGACCGAAGATTGGCGCGCGATCAATGCCGCCAACTACGACCGTGAAGGAGGCAGCCTCGATCGCGTTCAGGAGCGCCGCCAGTATCCCCTGTTCCAATCGATGGCAGATGAATTGCACCGCGCGCTGTGCGATGCGGCCGCTGTTTTTCGCGATCAGCCCGAAATCTACTACCGCCTGCTGACGGTCGGCATCAACCACATTCAGCGGAATTTTGGCTGGGACCGCTCGGCGCTCGAATACATCAAGCACGCGGTGCAATAGCGCGTGGTGGCGGGCGAAGCCTTTCGCTCAGACGCTCTCGGCCAGCACAAGTTCCGGCCGAAGGGGAACGGCCGCGTCGATGGCGTAGCGCAACAGGTCCGGCCGGCTGATGAGGCCCACCAGGTTGCCCCGATCGACGACGGGCAACCGGCGTATGCGATGCACGACCATCTTGTTGGCGACTTCGGTGAGAGGCGCCTCTTCGCCGACGCTGACGACGCCTTTGGTCATGAAGTCGGCCACGCTTTCTTCTTTCGCGTCGCTGTTGTACACCACGACCAGAAGTTGGAATTCGCTGATGATTCCCACGACTTTACCGCTTTCGTCGACGACCGGAGCGCCGCTGATGCCGTTGAGCAGAAGGATATGGATCGCCTCTTCGACCGTCATAGCCGACGAAATCGTGATCACATTGGTCGTCATGACATCGCGGGCGGTCAGCATGCTTTTCTCTCCGGTCGATCGTATCGAGCGATTCGGTTGGGAATCCGGCGCCGCGTCTCGGGGGCGGCAGAGCAAATCTAGTTCACCTCCGCCCGGCGGCAATGAAAAATGACCGATTCTGCCGATTCCATTGCGCTCTGTAGCGGATAAACCGATTCAAGCGAGCGGCACGGCGAATCATCACGCGTTGACGCCAGTCGCGTGGCTGCATAGACTCAAATCATCTCACCGCGGGGCGTAGCTCAGCCTGGCTAGAGCGTCTGGTTTGGGACCAGAAGGCCGCAGGTTCAAATCCTGTCGCCCCGATTATTTTCAGAAAGAAGCCCTTCGGCGAGAACGTCGAAGGGCTTTCTCATTTCAGGGACAAGAGTTACGGCTCGACAAGCGCGTTCTACTCGCAAGGTTCGAAAGAGTCATCGTTCGAGTGAATCGACGGAACTCTTTTCCGTATCCGAGAATGCGTAGTTCAAATCCCGTCGCCAGTTCGGGCAGCAGGAAATTCACAAGAAAATGTTCTCCTGAATTCGTTCGGCAAGATTATGGTTTTTCTTCTGACCGGGCAGACCGACGTTGACTACGTCCAGTTTTCGGCATGGCGGGACCTCATCACTCGCTGCATCAGCCAAGACCCACAACAACGGCCCGTGATTGGAAAAGTAATCGAGGAGATCGCGTCGATGCCAGCATAGCGGCTGAAAGACAGCAGTAGGTAGGATGCGTATGGATTGATCTTCTCCCGCTCCATAACGGGGTGACTCTTTATGACCACTGGAGGTTCCTGGAAATGGCCAATAGCCAGAGCAAGGACGGCGGAGATTTGGGGAAGCACCGACCGCAAGTGCAGTCTTCCGATCCCGCGGCGAAGACGACGGCTGCGGCTGCAGGATCCAATCGCGGCGACACAGCAGCACCCAGCGGAAGCAACGGCCGCACGGAGCTGCCGTCCCAGTTCGGACGCTATCGCGTCAAGAAAAGGCTGGGCGGCGGCGGCATGGGAACCGTTTACCTGGTGGAGAATACCGAGCTGGAGCGTGAGGAGGCGCTCAAGGTCCCGCACTTTGCCGAAGGCGACGACGCGCAGTTGCGCGAGCGGTTTCTCCGCGAGGCGCGGTCGGCAGCCAAGCTGGACCACTTAAATCTGTGCCCGGTCTACGATGTCGGCGTGCAGGACGGCATCTACTACCTAACCATGCGCTTCCTCAAGGGCAAGCTGCTGTCGGACTACACCGGCAAGGCGCAGCCGGCGCGCAAGGCGGTCGAAATCGTGACCAAGCTGACCCAGGCGCTGGAGGCCGCCCACGCCAAGGGCGTGATCCACCGCGACCTGAAGCCGAGTAACGTCATGATGGTTGCCGGTGTAGGCCCCGTGGTCATGGACTTCGGGCTATCCAAGCAGTTCCGGCTTACGGACCAAAAGCTGACCCAGGAGGGGTCGATGTTGGGTACGCCAGCCTACATGCCGCCCGAGCAGGTCAACGGCAACCTGGAGCAGATGGGTCCCGCAAGCGACGTTTACAGCCTGGGCGTAGTCCTCTACCAACTCCTGACCGGACGCTTGCCGTTTGAGGGCACGATGGCGGCGATCTTCGGCCAAATCCTCTATGCCGAGGCCCCGTTGCCGTCAGCGCTGGTGGCGGGGCTGAACCCGGAACTGGACGGGATCTGCCGGAAAGCGATGGCCAAGGCATCAACGGAACGTTATCCCTCGATGAAAGCCTTCGCGGCGGCCCTTATGAACTACTTGCGTTCGACGGCACCGACGGACGGTGCCGGCAACCTGGTGCCGACCGTCGTGGGCAAGGCCGACATTTTCCAGGCCGCAACGGTAGCGCAACCCAGGAGTTCACTTCCGCCGACGCAGACGGGAGCAAACGTGCCCTCGACGATTCGCAAGCCCGATCGCTCGCGCCAGACCCACCTCGGAGCGAGGCGTGCGGACGACGACGAAGGGGAGGAGAGACGCGGGTCGTCGTTCGGGACGATCCTGGTGCGTGGCATGATCCTCATGCTGGTCCTGGCAACAATGGTTGGCGGCGGCTGGCTGACGTACGTCGTGATGCAGAAGACGGACCAGAAGTCCGACCCGGTGGCGGAAGCGACACCTCCAGCTTCCTCAAAAGAGGCGGACGCTAAGCAGCCGTTGGCAGAAGCGACACTTCCAACTTCCTCAAAAGAGGCGGACTCTAAACAGCCGGTGGCGGAAGTGACACCTCCAACTTCCGAAAAAGAGGCAGACTCTAAACAGGTAGCTGTAAAGCCGGCGGAGCCCTCGCCGGATAACCAGGAGGACGAGAAGGACGAAATCAAGTATGATATGGATTACCTCGAAAAGGGCTTTGGCATGAAGTTGAATGCAGTCAAACTTCAACCGGTGAATACCAAAGGCGACATGCAAATCACGTTGACCCTGGAATTCACGAAGAATCTAGACGATCGGGCCTTCATTGGGCCAAGCAACAAGGAAATAGTGCAGAATGCATTCGCGGGGAAGCCGTGGGAGGATCTTTTCGGCAGGGGCAATAGAGGGTCGGCCCGGGTGGTACTTCGGTGTTACTTTTTTGACGTAGATGGCGTGGTCTTCATCAAGCAACTGCCTGGAAAGATCCAAGGCGAAGTGAGCGGAAAGAAAGGCGATTCCTTTCGCATTACCCAAACCATGCCTAACGCTGTTTTGGAGAAGACAAAGAGGATCTCCTTTCGCAAGGAAGAACAAGAATAAAGCCACGGCCTTAATCGGGTGCGAGGAAGAATGTTGCATTCACGTTCCCAACGTCAAGGACCATCAAACGTTTTCACGCCATCACAGCTTGCTCGACATCAACCCGGCCGAGGGACGCATTTGCGATCTGGGCAGCCGCAGCGGGACATTCGTCAACGGCCAGCTAATTCGCCACGAAGTATTCAGTGTGAATAGACGCCGTTGGGATTCTGGGGTCTTCGGCGTTATTTATCTCCAGGGAAGGCGGCACGGCGCCGCGATACCTGCGAGCTTCCGTAAAGCAGTGAATCTGGGAGAATTCGACAATGGACCAATGGCACATCGCTCGCGGCAAAGTGAAGAAGGGCCCCTATTCGTTCTCCCAGCTTCAAAAGGCGGCGGCCAAGGGCTCGATTCACGCCACCGACCAGGTGCTGCAACCCGGGGCGCAAGAGTGGGTCGCGGCCCGCCAGGTCTCCGGCCTCTTTCCTGCGCCGCCTGCAAAACCGGCGGATGCAATTCCCGCAGAAATTCCAGTCGCCACAGGGGCAAAGCCCGTTTCGCCGATAGCCGCCGTGGGCATATCGGAGGAAGAGACGGCGATCAGTCCGCCGAAAAAGAGTGACTGGCTTCAAACGACACGCGGTCTTCTGGGCAGATTTGGCGGGAAGCCCGAAGCCAATCCCGAGTTGCACGGCGCGGCAGGACGCCGATCGCGGGTTTGGCTGGGGGTCGCGGGCGCAGGCATCGGGCTGTGCTTGCTGGTGGTTGTTTCCTTCGTGATCTTCGGCGGCAAGTCCGGCGCTGTAGTCGGTGACAAGTCCGGCCCTGGAGTCGGTAGCAAGTCCGGCCCTTCCCAGACCGTCGATTCGCCGGCGTCCGGGTCCCCGGACGTGGAGCTGCCACCGAAGACCGTCGCTGCGCCGGCCATCAAGCCCCCGCAACTGGAGCTGCCGCCGGTTGGTCCGACCAAGCCGCCCGCCAGGGATGTCGTGATGCAGGAATTCAAAGCCGCGCGCGCTGAATACCGGGCGGCCCTGACGAAGGCGCGGGACGACTTACGCGCGCAATACCCCAGCATCAAGGCACAAATCGAGAAGAGCAACCTCGACCCCCGGGAGAAAGCCACCTCCCTAAAGCGGCTGCTTGATGAGCAGGGGAAATTCACCCAGGTGGAGTCCAGCGGTGGAGGGCCGATTCACACCCATCCCGCGATGCAGCCGGCCGTCGCGGAGTACGTGCAGGCTCGCAAAAGCGCCGCGCGGAAGTTTGGGGAGGTGGCCGACAAAGGGTTGATTGCCTACGAGAAAGCAGGTGTCACGGATGAAGCCAAGCTGCGGCCGCTCCAGGCCGCCCGGCTGGTGGGCGAGCACCCGGACCTCATCGGCATCTGGGAGGGCACTCCGGGACAAGGCCAGCGTCCCATGTTTGTGACACAGACCGTTCAAGAGGTCTGGCACATTGGCGTCGACGAACATACGGGCGGCTGGCTGATCAGCGGCTACGAAGCCCAATACGGTTTTGCGCCGAGGGCCGCCTATCTCGGGGAGCACATCGAATTCAAGGACGGCGTGCTGACTTTCAACGCGCTCCCGGTCGACGAGGAACACACGAAACCCAGGCAACTATTTCCCACCGCGCCGCCAGCGCAAGGAGGCGCGCCCGGATTTGGGAACGCGCCCGGTCTTGGCGGGCGGGCTGCCCCAAAATCCGCGCCACCCCCTTCCCGGGTGCGGAAAGAAGCCGCCAAGGCGAAACCCGCTGTCAA
>DATGKC010000344.1:0-3725 GCA_035294845.1 Planctomycetaceae bacterium
GATCTTGCGCGCGATGGCGCGAATGGCGGCCGGACTCATCGGCTCGATGGCGGGCCGCGCGGGAACAATCACCACGTAGGCCACGACGCCGCCGCAAGCCAGCAGCAGGATTCCCATCACCACGCCCGCGATCACCAGCCCCAGTTTTGTCGACGACAGAGAATGAGCGTACTGCACTTCGCCTGGGAATCGTTCTTCAGTCATGGACACGGTTCTTGACTCCTCACGTCGCTATGGCGCTTCATGGTGAAGACTCGGGGGTTTGCTCTTCAGTCGGCTCTTCTTCAGCGGGTTGTCCTGCGTCCGCCTTTGCCGCGCCGGCTGCCTCCGGCTGAGATGCCGATTCGGAGTTGACGCGCGCCTTGTCACCGGGGAGCCGGATCGACTCGAGCATCTTGACGATCGACGGTTCGTCGTACTCATTCTCCTGGACCATGAGCATGAGCATCACCGTCCCCTCTTTCCCCGGAAAAGCCCCGAAGACCTGGCGCGATGGGACGCCGTTGGCCGTTCCCTTGATAAACTCGAACGGCACTTTTTCTCCGCCGATCGTGAAATTGCGAGACTCGCTGGCCTGTTCGTCGATCTGCATGCTCCGGTTCCCGAATTGCTGCCCTTGGCGCATGCCCCTCAGCATGGCATCGCGATGCTGCTGGCCATTCTGCCCCGGCGGCATGGGCTGTTTCGACTCCACAATCGTCAGCACCGAGTTCTCGCTCCCCTTTCGCTGATAAATGACCATCTTCGAACCGATCGTTCCCAGCGGAATCTCCATCGTCATCACGGGTGCAAAATCTTCGGGGACGTCGATATGAATAATCTCTTCCGCGCGCTGCCTGACGATGGCAGGGTCGTTCGAAAACGTCTTGGCCATCCCCTGGACCCAGTCTCTGACTTGAAAGTATCCCCAAATTCCTCCGCCGCAGCACAACAGCAAAACGACGCCGGCGATGGATCCCAGGATGATCACGGCTTTCGAGCTGGAGCTCATTCCCGATTTCTTCGGTGTTTCCTGGAAGTCGTCTTGTGTCGACATGGTGTCGCCTTTTCGAGAGAGCGTGCGCAGCGGGCTGCGATCCGTTTCCAGCAGAATACACCGTTTTGCGCCGAAAGAAAACGGTCAACGGCCCGCCGAGCGTTCGCGGTCGCGAAGGTCCTGCATCAATCGCCGTCGCTGTTTTTTGCTGAGCCCCTTGAGATCCGGTTTCGGCAGCGACGAGTCGGGCCCGCTGTCGGCCGCATCGCGCTCAGGCGTCGTTGCCTCAAAGGGAACCGGCGCTTCCTCCGGAGCCGATTCATCCTCCGGACTCAAAGCCGCATCGCCTCGCGCAGTAACCGCGCATTCGCTGCCTTGGCCTCCCTGCGGCACAGTCTCTCTCGATCGGGGATCGGGGCCATTTTCACCCGTCGCGCCCGTATCGTTTTTCATCGTGGCCCGTTCGGCCGGCGACACTGATCGCTTTGCGCGGTGATCCTCGCCGGCGGGCGCCGCCGAGCCATCCTTTTTCGGCGGTCGTTTGCGGCGCGATGCCGGTTCGATGGGCGCTTTTTTTGGAGGAGCGCTTTCGTTTTCGCCACGGCCCGGTCGCGGGAAACGAACGCGAAGCAATCGGAAATGGGGAATGCCGAACGTCCACGTTCGCTTCGATTGGGCGGCAGGATCGGGTGTGCGATAGAGCACGTGCCGGGCGTGCAACCACATGCTCAAAAACAGGCTGACGTGCCCAACGAGAACGACGGTATTGATGAAGAACAGATGAGCGCTTGAAGAAACGACCGAGTGCAGCTCGAGGCACAATCCGCCGCAAAATGCGTAGCAACCGGCGGCTGCAAAGAGAAACGCGCGGCTAGAACGGCAGCCCTTCATTTCGCGCGAGAGCGCGCCCATGATCCAAATTCCGACCGCCGCCGCCGGCGCCAGCCAACCCACTTGGGTATGCCGCGCGCCGATCCCCGGCCAGAAATGCGCCAGCGTATCGCACACCGCCAGATGCGCGCTGGTGGCAATGCATGCCCCGAAACCGAGCCAAGCGCAGGCGACTCGAACCCAAACCCAGTAGCGACCTTCAAAGTCTTTGTTGCTGTGCGATCTGCCCCACCAGATCAGAATCGCCAGTTGTGACGACGCAAGCAGCAACAAACTCGAAAACCAGGTCGCCGCCGGCGCCGCGGGAAAGGCGAACAGACGGCTGACTCCGGGACCGAGAACAAGCGTCCCGGCTCGCTCGTACCAGCCGGCGACCACGATCGCACCGCCGATCGATAAACACGCCGCCCCGCCAAGGGCGTACTTCCACCACTCGTGCGGTATCAGATTGGCCAGCGGCAAGGCCCGCTCGAAAGACGCAACGCGAACGCGTGCATCCGTACGGGCCGCGTCGATCAGCCGCGACGCGCCCGGCGGCGCGGGAAGAGCGATTCGTTGGGAATCAAGCGGGACATCGTCCGCATCGGCCGCCAGACGACGGCGGCGCCGATCTCCCAGCCGCTGCGAGCCTGCGAAGCGAGTCTCCATCCCTGATACTCTCTTCAATGACTTGGACGCCGTCAGTCTCCCGCCCGCGGCGCTTATCGTAGTACAATCGGAATCCGACCGGCCGCAGGTCTGGCTGGACGGTCGAAATTCACCGCCCGTCGGTATATTCGATTGGTTTGGAGTGCTCCAAACCGCGCCGTCCGAATAGTCCGCTTCTGCGACGTTTTCACCTGCATGCCCCGCTTGCACAACGTGTCGCCCAAGAAAAACCGCGGATTTTCCAGCGCGGCCGAAGGGCGGTGCCGCTGCGGGCCAAGCCATATCTGCCATACTGGCAGCTTGTGCTTTGCTCGATAATTCTGCCATTATGGCAAAATGTACCTGTATCGAGATGCCGCCAAAATGGCGGCGACGTGTAGCCGGTTTTGGGCTAAATGCAAATGTTTGGTGCTGCTCAAGTGAGACTTTTCCGGCAATTGTCAGCTCATGTTACGCTCGCCGCGGATGCCATAAACTTTTGGGGCAGTTAGATTTTTGACAGACTTGCATCACGGAATCGACTGCACATCGAACAAAGCAGGAACGGCCCTGCTCGCGATGGTTTTGGACGGATCGCGGATCGGCATGTTGTTTGCATTTTAATATCTCAGACGTGGACGTGGTGTTCGGGAGAATTGAGGGAAAGAAAAAGGAGATTGAACCATGAACTTGCTCAGTCGTTTTGGTGGGCGAATTTGGGATCCGTGGCGTGAGATCGGCCAATTGCAGAATGAGATGAATCGAATGCTGGCGGGGGCGCGAGCGTACAACGGCTTGGGTCAGCGCGAGTACCCGCCGGTGAATCTGTACGTCAACGATCAGGACCTTCTGCTCACGCTGGAGCTGGCGGGCATCGATCCGGCCAAGGTGGACGTCACCGTGACGGGCGATGTCGTGTCGATCCGCGGCGAGCGTCCTTCCGAGTCGGTGCAGCCGGGCGAAAGCTTTCATCGGCGGGAGCGGCCTGTGGGCCAATTCACGCGCGAGTTGCAGTTGCCGTTTGAGGTCGATCCCCAGAAGACCGAAGCCACCTACGAGAAGGGCCTGCTCACCGTGCGTTTGTCGCGCCCCGAGTCGCTCAAGCCGAGAAAGGTGGCAGTGAAGTCTGCCTGACGCGATGCGCTCGTTTCACCATATTGACCGATTGAGACAGGATTGAGCCAGGAGAGAACCATGAGCCCCGAAGTGAAAAACGCAGAGAGCAATGCTC
>DATGKC010000345.1:0-11163 GCA_035294845.1 Planctomycetaceae bacterium
CTGCCGCGTGATGGACCAATCATTCGATGATTTCCAAGACCGATATCGCACGGCCGTCTCGGCCGACTGGGGGTGGGAACGCACTCCGCCGCGAATCGCCGACGATTACTTTGACGGAAATCCGTGGAAGACATAAGCGGAACGGCGCCGTCTTCGCATAGTCGCCGGCGGGAAGCTCGATGTATAATCGAGCTTCGACGGGTGCGTTCGGCGCGGCTGGGACTTGTTCTGATTCCATCGACAGGACGTGCGTTGATTCCTTATTGGTCGATGCTTTGCAGCGCGTTCACGTTCGCGGTGATGGGGGTTTGCGCGAGCGCGCTTTCGGACGAATTCCCGTGGCAGGCCGTCGCGCTCGTCCGCGCTTCGGTGCCGCTGGTCCTATCGGCCGCCCTGGCCCGGGCCGCCGGCGTCAGGCTCGTTTTCTGGCGACCGCGAACGCTTTGGGTGCGCAGCATCTGCGGCAGCTTGAGCCTGATCTTTGCGTTCTACGCGTTCTCGCGGCTGCCTGTCTCGGAAGTCATCACGATCACCAACTTGTTTCCGATCTGGGTGGCGCTATTTTCGTGGCCCATCTTGAAAATTGCCCCCGGAGTCAGCACCTGGGTCGGAGCGTTCGCGGGGGTCGTGGGGGTCGCTCTCATCCAGCAGCCTCAAATCGCCGACGGGAACCTGACCGCGCTGTTTGCCGTCGCCGCGTCGATTTCAAGCGGCCTGGCGATGATCGGCCTGCACCGGCTCAATCAGATCGACGCGCGGGCCATCGTCGTGCATTTTTCATTCGTCTCGCTCGTATTCTGCCTGGCCGCGTTCACTCTCGTCGAGCGCGCTCCGCTTGCCGTGCACGCCTTTTGTCCGCGGAATATCGCCCTTTTGGCCGGCGTCGGTCTTTCCGCGACGCTTGGGCAGTTCTTTCTCACGAAAGCATTCACCGATGGGCCGCCGGCGAAAGTGGCGATCGTAGGTCTCACGCAGGTGGGATTCGGCATGGCGTTCGACGCCGTGTTGTGGGGGCGGTCGTTCGGCCTCTTGACGGTCGTGGGGACGATTCTGGTCGTCGCCCCCACGGCTTGGCTGCTCTGGCGAGAAGAGAGACTTGAATCGGCAGATCAATGACGCAGCGGGCCTTGCCGAAAATACCTCGGCAGCGTTGCAAGTCGACCAACGCCATTGTGTAATCGACGGCACAAACGCGATCGGCCAAAAGCAGGCCGCCTTCACCGAAGCACCCGCATCCTGGAGCGCGCATTATGAGTAATCACAAATCCAACGCGGCCGCAGAGAAGACATCCCGGCGAAATTTTCTCTCTACGGCCGCCGGCGCCGCGGCGCTGGGGTTTACGATCGTCCCCCGGCACGTGCTGGGAGGTCCCGGACAGACTCCGCCGAGCGAACGCATCAACGTCGCGGGAATCGGCGCGGGGGGAATGGGAGGCGGCGACATCGCCACGGTCGCCCGCCTGGGCGCCAATATCGTCGCGCTGTGCGACGTCGACGACGAGCGCGCCAAGGGCTCGTTCAACGCATTTCCCAAGGCGCGGCGCTATAAAGATTTTCGCGTGATGCTCGATAAGGAATCGAAAAACATCGACGCGGTGACGGTCGGCACGCCCGATCATATTCATGCCGTGGCCTCGATGGCCGCCATTCGCGCCGGCAAACACGTGTATTGTCAGAAGCCGCTGACGCACACGCTTTACGAATGCCGCGAGCTGACCAAGGCCGCGCGAAAGGCGGGGGTCGTCACGTCGATGGGAAACCAGGGGCACGCCACCGAAGGGGCGCGGCTCACGAACGAGTGGATCCAGGCGGGCGTGATCGGAGAGGTGCGCGAGGTGCATACCTGGTCGGACCGCGCGGGACTATTGTGGAAGCAGGGGATCGGCCGGCCATCCGACACGCCGCCTGTCCCCGCGACGCTGGACTGGAATTTGTGGCTGGGACCCATTCGCGAGCGGCCGTACAACCCCGCCTATGCGCCGGTGAGCTGGCGCGGCTGGTGGGACTTCGGCACCGGCGCGATGGGCGACATGGGTTGCCATATCATCGATCACCCGATCTGGGCGCTCAATCTGGGTGCGCCAACGACGGTGGAATCAAGGACGACTCTCGACGGAACGGTCCTGGCCGGCAATAAGCTGAATTTCGAAACGTACCCGGTGGCGTCGCTCATTTTTTACGAATTTCCCGCGCGAGGCAATCTGCCGCCGGTGAAAATGATCTGGTACGAAGGAGGCTTAATGCCCCCCGTGCCGGCGGAAATGCCGGCCGGCCAACAGTTGCCCGGCAATGGCGTGTTGTATATCGGCAGCAAGGGGAAGATGTACCACGGATCTCACGGCGGCATGCCCGAGGTCCTGCCGGTTTCGCTGATGGAAAAAGCGAAATCGGTCCCCAAGACGATGGAGCGCTCGCCCGGACATTACGAAGAATGGGTGCGGGCGTGCAAAGGAGGTAAGAAACCGGTGGCGAACTTCGATTACTCCGGCCCGCTGACGGAAACGGCGCTCTTGGGAGTGTTGTCGATGCGCGCACCGGGAACGCGGCTCGAATGGGACAGCGAAAACTTGAAGGTGAAAAACGTCGACGCGCTCAATCAGTACGTTCACACCGAGTACCGCCCCGGCTGGACGCTGTGACGAGCCGAACGACGAGTTCCAACAGGCTGGGCCCATTTCCGGCGAACGGCTGAACGCCCGCGCCGGAAATATCGGCTTGCCAAACGGAATATCCATTGATAGGCTCTCACCTTGCGGAACGGAATCGGCTGCTGGAATCGACGGACTCGCGGGTAACGCATGCGCAATCTCCCCATCAACTGGCATGAAGGCCTGTTTTTGCGCCCGCAGCATTTCCAGGCCGCCGAGCGCCATTGGGTCGAGCTGCAAGCCACCTCCGAGCGTTGGGATCATCCCTGCAACTTCGGCGTCAAGAGCATCGAGTTCAGCAAAGAATCGGTCGCCAATTACAAGTTCCAATTGCATCAGCTCAGCGCGCGGCTCCGCGACGGAACGCTGATCGAAATCGGCAGCGATCAGGAGCCCGATCGCCTCGATTTGAAGGAGTCGCTGCTGGGGGCCAAGGACGCGGTGGTGGGATTGTCGGCGGCGTTCGAGAAAGAAGCGGTCGTGCGCGTGTTTTTGGCCGTTCCCCGCCTCAAAGCCGGGCGCAGGAACTTAAGCCGCGATGGAGCCGACGAGGCGGCGCGATTCGTCGAAGCCAACACCATGCTGCAAGACGAAAACGACGGCGGGAACGATCAGGATGTTTCGCTCAGGGCGCTCAATGTGCGGCTGATGCTCTCGAACCAGGATTTGTCGGGCTACGAGACGATTCCTATTGCGCAAATCCGCCGCTCGGGAGAAGGCGAAGCGGCGCCTCAGGTCGATAACGAATACATTCCGCCGGTGATTTCGATCGAGGCCTGGCCGGGTTTGGGGCGGGATATCGTTCGCGCCTGTTACGACCTCATCGGCCGCAAGGTCGAAGTGCTCAGCCAGCAGATCGTGAACCGCGGCGTGGGGCTCGACAGCCAGCATCCGGGAGACCTCGAGCGAATTCTGATGCTCTCGGAGCTCAACCGGGCGCATTGCGTTCTGAGCGTCTTCGCTTCGGCGCAGGGGGTCGTTCATCCGCTGACGGCGTATACCGAAATGTGCCGCGTGGTGGGGCAGCTTTCGCTGTTCGGCGCCGGGCGTCGGTCGGGCGACCTGCCCGCCTACGATCACGAAAACCTGGGGCCCATCTTCCGCCACGTTTTCAATCGCATCGTCGAGCTGATTTACACGGTGCGCGATTACGAGTTCGAGCAGAGGTATTTCGTCGGCGTGGGTTTGGGCATGCAAGTCACGCTCGATCCGAAATGGTTCAATTCGGATTGGGAATGGTACATCGGCGTCAACAAAGGAGAGCTGTCGCGTCAGGAATGTCTCGACCTGCTCTCGCCCGGCCAATTGGATTGGAAGTTCGGCAGCAGCCGACAGGTCGAGGTGCTCTTTAAGCACCGGGCCGAGGGGCTGAATTTGACTCCGGTCGAGCGGCCCATCCGCAGCCTGCCGGCGCGGCCGGAGTGGATCTACTACGAAGTTCCGCGCAATGACAAGCCGGCTTGGCGCGACGTTCAGGAAACTCAAACGCTCGCCCTGCGATTGCGAGACTCGCTGATCATGAACCTCGACCGGCTGCAGGGAGAGCGGACGATCGCGGTTTCGGCCCGTGGAAAGCGCGCCCCACTACAGTTCGCCCTGTTCGCCGTGCCACGAGAATCATGACCCCTCAGTTCGCTCAAGCGGTCGATCCGATCTTCCTCACGATGCTCGATCTGCTCGATCAGATCAACCAGAACCAGCCGGTGTCTCCGCAAAACGAGCGATACCGGCTGGTGGCGGCGGTTGATTATGCCGAGGCGGCGCTGGGGGGCGGAATCGAATGGGAGCTCGCGAAATATGCGCTGGTGGCGTGGATCGACGAGTTGTTGGTCGAAACCCCCTGGACGGGTCGCGACTGGTGGAGCAACAACGTGCTGGAAGTGCAGTATTTCAACACGCGGCTTTGCAATGAGCGATTCTACACGCGCGCACAAGAAGCCTCGGCCCAGACGCGGCGCGACGCTCTGGAAGTTTTCTACAACTGCGTGATTCTGGGATTTCGCGGATTGTATCGCGACGCGATGCTGGCCAGCTCGTTGACGGCGGCGCACGGCCTTCCGCCCGATCTATTGAGCTGGACGAAACAGACGGCGATGGCCATTCGGCTGGGGCAGGGGCGCCAACCGCTGCCGCGCCCGCGCCGCGAAATTCGCGGCGTGCCTCCCTTGGGGCGGCGGTCGATGGTGGTCTGGTCGTGCGCGATCGCTTCGATGCTCGTCGTGGTCAATGTGGCCTATTTCATTCTCTACGTGTTGGGTATTTGAAGGACCTCGAACCTGGCGCCGATGGCTGGTGAACTGCCGCCGATTCCGCCTGCTTCGCTGCCGCCCAAGCCCCAGGGCTTGCTGGTCAGGCTCTGGGACGCCGTGTTTCCCGAGAAGAAGGTCGATTCGCTCGGCGAAGGCAACGCCTGGTATCGGTATCTATTTCGGCCGTGGTCGCTCCCCACGCGCGTGGCCGTGTTTGTCGCGGTGGTTCTGGTCGGTCTGGTCGTTGCCTGCTGGTGGGAATTTCGCACAAACCCCAACCACGTGCCGTGGCGTTACTCGCTGACGGCCAGTCGCGCGGTTGCCGTGCTCCTTCTTTTGATGGTGATTCCCGTGTCCGTATTCCAGGCGTTGAAGCTGTGGTTTCAGGGAGAAAAGTCTCAGTTTCCCGACATCGATTCGGCGTGGCAGGCCGGAAAAGAGGCCCTGCGCAAGCAAGGCCTCACGCTGGGCGATAAGCCGCTGTTTCTGGTTCTCGGGTCTCCCGGCCAATCGCAAGAGCATGCGCTCTTTGAGTCGTCGAAATCAGGGCTGCTCGTGCGCGGCGTTCCCGAAGGCCCCGCCCCGCTGCACTGGTATGCCGATGCCGACCGCATCTACCTGTGCTGCACCGGCGCAAGCTGGCTGAGCGCGCTGTCGGCGCTGATCGAAGATCGGGTCGATGGTCCGGCGCGCCCCAGCGCGCGGGCCGCCTCTTCCGGCGCGCAAGAGGGTGGTCCTACCAACGACTTCGAAATGCAGCGGATTTCCGCCACGATCATGCCCAAGCAATTCCTGCAAGACGAATTGCAGGGAGCGGCCATTCCCGGCACCGGCGGCCGCATTCACGAGATGGCGTCGATGTCGATGAGAATGCCTTTTGGCGGGCTGTCGTCCGGGGCAGGCGTCAAAACGGCTCAAGCCGAGGTTGCCGAAGCCGCGCCGCAGCCGAGTGCCGCTCGCAGCACGTTGCCCGGCCAGGAACAGCTTGCGATCATCCAGCCTTCCGACGCCGCCGAACAGGAAGACCGCCTGGAATCGGTGTGCGAGCTCTTGCGCCACGCGCGGTTTCCTTACAGCCCGATCAACGGCTGCCTGGCGCTGCTTCCTTTCGGAACGGCCGAGTCGAGTCCTGCCGAGATCGAAGAACTGTCGAAAGCCATCAACACCGATCTCAAAACCGTGCACGCGACGTTGCGCGTGCGGTTCCCCGTGACGGCGATCTTCCTGGGCATGGAGGGTGAGCCGGGCTTTCGCGAGCTCATGCGGCGCGTGGGGCCCGAACGCTGCGCGGCCAATCGCTTCGGCATGGGTTACGACCTGCGCAGCCCCGCCAGCTCGGGCGAGCTGGGGACCTTTTCGTCGCATGTGTGCGGCGTGTTTGAAGACTGGGTGTACGGCCTCTTCCGCGAAGATCAGGTGCTTAAGCGGCCGGGCAACACCTATCTGTTTGCCCTATTGTGCCGCATTCGCTCGAGCTTCAAGGATCGCCTCTCGGAGCTCCTCTCGCAGGGATTCGGCTACAGCGAGCGGCTGAAACCCGAAGATGCTCCGTTTCTTTTCAGCGGCTGCTATTTCGCCGCGACAGGATCGACGCTCGACCAGCGAGCCTTCGTGCAGGGAATTGCCGAAAAGCTCGACGGCGAGCAAGATCGTCTCGAATGGAGCCAGGCTGCGGTCTCGAAAGATCGCAGGTCGCGCTGGCTGACTGGTGCCGCTCTGGTGACGATCGCCGTCATGTCGGTGGTGCTGATCGCCATGATCGTCATGCGGCCGCCGTGGACGGGCCGTTGAATCCCGAAGGCTGGAAGGAGACAGCGTTGCAGGCGACACTGCAAATCCTGACTGGTCCCGAGAGAGGGCGAAGAATTCACCTCAAATCGGGGCAAGTGGCGCGCTTTGGCCGGACGGGTTGGTCTGACTTTGCATTTCCGTACGATGCGGCGCTGGCCGATGTGCATTTCTCGATCGAGACGGATGCCGAAAGCGTGACACTCGCCAATCTATCGGACGGAAATGCGATCGATGTCGACGGGCAGAAGGTGGCGCGGTGCGTGTTGCGCGCCGGCCAACGGATTCGGGCAGGGGGCCTGGTGTTTCTCGTTGAAACCGAGGTCTTGTTTTCGACGAGCGAAACGGGAACGGGTCCCGTTGCCGTGGTCAAGCAAACGCCGCCTCCCAGCGCAGGCGACTTGGCGCATACGGTATGCGAAGACATTGACCTCTCTGAGCCGGCGCGGGGCTTATTGGATGCCAAGATCGAGGTGATTCCCTACATCGACAAGCTCACCGAGGCCGAAATGCTGGTCGACGCCCTGCGCCTTCTGGCCGGTTGGATGAGCAAGCGCAAGGCCGTCTGGTGGGCCGCCGAATGCGTCGAGGCGGCCTGCGGCGGTCCGTCGCAGGCGCAGGCCGGCCTGGTGGCTCACGCTCGCTCCTGGGCCAGGGAACCCACCGAAGAACACCGCCGCGCGGCGATGAGCGCGGGAGCCTCGGCCCAGACGAATCTCCCCGCGTGTTGGATCGCGCAAGCCGCCGGTTGGAGCGGCGGAAGCCTTGCGCCGGCTGAGCTGCCGGCCGTCCCCCCCGACGAGCATCTCACGTCGCAAGCGGTGACGGGCGCCTTGCTTTTAGCGGCGGTCTTTGTCGATCCGGCAAAGGCGCAAGCCAACTACCGCTTGTTCGTCGACAAAGGAAAACAGGTCGCCAAGGCTCGTTTCGACTGGGAATCGTAGCTCAGCCAGGATCGCGCGTAGGCTGTCAACCGGGCGATGCCATCCCGCATGCCGTTAAGAGCGCTTCTTGAACGGTCAGGTCGTGCTCCATGCTGAAGTCGGGGGGCTTCTTGCCGGCAATCACCGCGGCGAATTCGCGAAGATCGGCGATTTGCAAAGTCGCTGCGGGAAGTTCGAGCGTCTTCCAGTCGGAATCTCCCACATGGAAGACCTCGATCGGCTGGATGTTCTTGTTGGCCAGATGTCCGCTTCCCAAATGCGGAATTACCAGGGCCCCTTCCGTCCCATAGACCTCGACGCGCCGGGCGTGCGGGGCGACTTCGATTGCCGGCACCTCGATGATTCCGTAAGCGGCGTCGAATTCGAACAGAGCCAGGCCGTTATCGACGAAGCTTTTCGGCTCGGCCGTGTGGTGGTGCGCCATCAGAGGCGTGACCTTGCGCGGTTTTCCGAGAATGGCAACGAGCACATCGACCAGGTGCCCGGCCATCTCGAAAAAGATGCCTCCCTTGTACCGCCCCAATTCGGCGACGTACCGCTGATACGACGGCAAGTCCTTGGGAAGCCGGCCGCGAAATTCATAAATCCGGCCGAAGTCGCCGCGGCGGGCGCGAGAAAGAAGCTCGCCGACGGCCGACATGTAGCGGAACAAGTAGATCATTTGCACATGCAGATGCTTGCTCTGCGCCAGGTCGATGAGCCGGCGATGCTGGTCCAGATCGTCGCCCGCGGGCTTTTCAAGCATCACGGGTCGGCCGCTTTCGAGCGCCAGCCTGGCCAAATCGAGGTTTTCGTAGACCCGGCCCTCGACGACGACTCCATCCAGCGGTTGGCGAAGCAGCTCGTCGGGCTTGTCATAGACGCGGAAACCTTTGATCTTCGGCTCCCAATTCCTGCTTTGGCGCGCGACGACCTCGCGATCGCGATCGTAAAAGCCCACGAGAGAAAACTCTTCAGGATGTGCGGCGACCTGGCGCACGATGCCATCGGCATGCGTGTGCCACATTCCGAGCATGGCGAGTCTAACAGGCATCAAGTAGCCCTTTCAGTTTGGCGACAGGGGGTGGGAGAATCTGCGTCATCAGGGCGCGGCCGATGACCGCAACTTCATATAATAGCGCTGGACCTCGGCGACGCACGAGCGGCCGCTGGGCGACGCGGCGGCGCAGCGGGCTTCGCTCGATCCGGCTCTTTCGATGCAGCCGCGCGTCCGCACCACGCCCCCCTCACGGATGTCCTGCTCGATGTCGTCGCGCGTCAGGCCAAAGCAGGCACACAGCGGGGCGTTCGGGTCCTTGGGGTAAACCGCAGTCTTGACGGCAGGCTCTTCGACGACTCGATCGAAAAGATCGAAATACACCACGCTGCACTTGGGTTGGCAGCAAAAAAAGGCCGTGTCCGTCAGGTGCTCGCGCACTTCCGGCGCAAGGTGCGCTTCGAGCGTTTCCTGGAACACGACCGTCCCCGGCGAACCGCACCTGGGGCACCGCCCTTCCGTCGAGTCATTTTCTTTAACAAAGGCTTTGTTCATAAGGCGCTGTCAGGCCGTGAAGCGAGCTGATATAATTCGTGTCCAGGCGGGCGAAATTCGGCATTCTCCGCGTCCGAAAGTCTCGCGGTACGATCATTCACTTTATCCAACCGCTCGCAAAACTCCCACCATGCAGGAATTCGTCGAGGTTGGCGGCGTTCGGCTGTTTCTCGCTCAAGCCGATCAGTCGCCGGGCGAATGGATCGGCCAGCGCGAGATTCTCGTGCAGCTTTTGGCTTGCTGGCTGACGGTCGACAAGTCCGATCTGCCGCTGGCGCCGCGGATCGTCGGCATGCCGGGAATCGGCAAGACGACGCTGGGCATGGCGGCGGCACGCGCTCGCCGGCAAGAGTTGTACATTTACCAGTGTACGGCCGACACGCGCCCGGAAGACCTTTTGGTGACGCCCGTGCTCGCCGAGAATTCGAAGATCGCCTATCACGCCTCGCCCCTCGTGACGGCGATGCTGAGGGGCGCTGTCTGCATTCTCGATGAGGGGAATCGCATGAACGAGAAGTCCTGGGCGAGCCTGGCGCCCCTGCTCGATCATCGCCGTTACGTCGAATCGATGGTTGCAGGCATTGTCATCAACGCGCACGCCGACTTCCGCTGCGCGGTGACGATGAACGAGGATGAATCGACGTTCGAAGTTCCCGACTACATTCTCAGCCGCTTGCAGCCGACGCTGGCCGTCGGCTTTCCCTCTCGCCAGGACGAGCTGGCGATCCTCCGCTATCACCTGCCGTTCGCCGAAGCCGAGATGCTCGAAATCACCGTCGAGTTCTTGCAGGGAGCGCACGATTTGAAGCTCGATTTTTCGACGCGCGACGGGCTGAACGTGCTGCGCTATGCCATCAAGCGGCTCTCGCAGGACGCGCAGCATCCCTTGGGGAAAGACGCCGCGTGGCGCGAGGCGCTCGAAAAATGCCTGGGAGAAGACGCCCTCGACCTCAAGGCGCTGGCTGATCGAAAGGCCCGCACTCTGGGGGGCGCGTCGGTCCCGATGGGACTGGGAGACTTCTTCTTCTCTCCCGACGACCCGCTGCACCCCGATTACCGCGATGAAGACGACGATGAAGAAGAAGACTTGGGTTAGAGCGCCGACATGAGTAGCGCGCACTGCTAATTCGTCGATTCACAGCCCGGCCAGCGCCTCGATCGTCGTCCGCATGAAGGCGGGCAGATCGTCTGGCTTGCGGCTGGTGATGAGGTTCTTGTCGCGAACCACTTCGGCGTCAATCCACTCGGCGCCGGCGTTCACCATATCGTCGCGGATCGCGAAGAAGCTCGTCACTCGGCGGCCGCGCAAGGCGCCGGGGGCAGAGCAAAGCATCCACCCGGCGTGGCAGATCGCCGCCACGATTTTGCCCTGCTGCATGGCGTCGGCGACGAGCTTGTTGATCGCCTTATTCCGTCGCATGTGGTCGGGCGCGTATCCGCCGGGGATGACCAGGCAGTCGTATTGGCTCATCGCGACAGCGGCTGCCGCCTTATCGCTGACGGCCGGATAGCCGACCTTTGAAGGATAGGTGACACCGGCCTCGGGGCCGACCAGAATCGCCTCGGCCCCCTCTTCGCGAAGCCGATACAGCGGATACCAGACTTCCAACTCCTGATACAGTTGATCGACGAGGACGATGGCCTTCTTCCCCGTGAGACGCATGGCGTTTGCTCCGATTAGTCCTTGCCACTCTCAATTTGTGTTTCAGGCTCGATGGAAATCTCGGTGAAGTCCTTTGTCCCGTGCAGCCGGCGCTGAAGATCGCGGGCCGTCTCATTGCTCAGTCCGCCTTGAAGTTGAATCTTCGTGCCATCCTGACGCACGCCGACGACTCGAAATCTTTCGCCGGCCGATTCTGGACCTGCGGAGATTTTTTCTGGAGCATTGGAATGCTGATTGAACGACCAAATCGCAATTAGTCCAATGACGAGAGCCAGAGCGCCAACCATTAGGACGATTGGCCAGTGGCGAGGACTACGTGCGCTCATGCCGTAATTCTAAG
>DATGKC010000346.1:0-4021 GCA_035294845.1 Planctomycetaceae bacterium
CCGGCGGTAATCCAGCGGAACGTGTTGTAGCGCACGTCTTCGGGGTCCCAGTCGTCGTCGTCCCGCTGCTGGCGGACTTCGATCGCGTTCGAAAACCCGAGCTTCTCGAAGGCCTTGTTCCATTCTTCGATCCCGGCCCGCACGTACGGCCGCAGGTTGATCGGCACCGTCTTTTCCATGTAGAAGATGATCGGGTCGCGCGGGGGCGAGAGCTTCGCCGAGGGGTCGGCCTTCTGCAGGCTCCAGCGGTTGATGTAGCGGACGAAATGCTCGTCGTCCTTCTTGTCCGAAAAGTCCTTGAGGACCGTCAGAAAGTAACCGACGCGGTCGTCGGCCATCCGCGGGCGGTAATCGCCGTTCGGAAGCTGGCTGATGCTGTAGTGGACGTTGACCTGCGCGCCGCGCGAGTCGGCGACCGTCTCGAAACCGAAGCCGCCGGCGTAAACCGCAGCGACCTCCAGCTCGATGTTCTGCGGGTAGGCCTTGACCTTCGCCCAGGTCGAACGATCGGGGGCAAACGGCATGGCGATCGAACGGCCGATCCCCTCATCGTCGCTCATGAAGATGCGGGTCATGTCGACGAGCATCCCGCCCGAGGGGGTGGTGGTCATGATCGGGAGCGCGTAGAGCACGCTGTCGCTGTAGGCGAGCTTGACCGCATTGGCCTCGGGACTGCCGGGGTTGGCCTTGAACCGCACGTTTCGCCGCAGGACTTGCAGCTTCTCACCCACCTTGGCGAAGCTCCAGATCACGTCGTCGCCGAAGCCCCACGACATTCCGCCCAAAACCGAGCCCGCACTGATCCCGCGGGCGATCGAGGTGAGCACGATGAAATTCTGGTTGAGATGCCCGGGACTGAAATCGACCAGAAGCTGCTGGTCTTTGTGATAAAGAGTCCACAGGCCTTCCGCCTTCTTCATGCCCGAAGTCATCGTCTCGAATGGGCTTTTCTGCGGCGGCGCGGAGGCTGCCGGCTGTTGGCCACCGGCGCCTTGCGCGAAGACCGCTTCCGCATTCAGCGACCCGACCGAAAGCACCAATACCGCCGTCACTAGAAGTCGCTTGTCCATCGTGGGATCTCCGGCAAATCTCAATTGCAAATGGGACTTGGCAGCATGACAGGGAAAACATTGTAACCAAGACCCCCTATTCTACGCCATCTTTCGCGCAATTTCGAGAAATTATGCAAATTTTGCGGGAAAAGATCGGCCGGCGCATTTTGCCGAGCCGACATGTTGGGGCGTTTGTAGGGCGGCCGGGGGATTTTGCAAATGGGAGCAAAATGCCGGGCCACGCGCCCTCTAAGGGAGAGTCCGAGAGGACAGGAGAATTGAGGACAAGAAGATTTGAAACACAGAGGCACCGAGGACACAGAGAGTGCGCTTGGCGCCACTCGGCTGTGTGCGATCGAATGCCGACTTTTTCGCGCCGATCAGGCCAGTTTTCCTGTCCCAAATCTTCCTGTCAGATTTTTTCACTCATACTACTGTCGCGTGTTACGTGGATACGCGCGGATTGACAGATCGACCCATGTGGTGCTTATCCGCGCGTATCCGCGGTTTCATGTCACGAGCCTGAATTCTCACGAATTCAGCTACCGTCACAATTTGCGCGGCGCGAAAAGAAGTAGACGGATTGCGGTGCGGATGCGCGGATCAGAACGAACTTAACGTGGTCACTCAAACGACACGCTGAGCCAGCCGTCGAGGGCGCGGATGCGCGTGATGGCCGTCTGCACGCGCTTGTTGTCGCGCGTGAGATGGTACACGCGACTCTGCTCGCGCCGGGGAAAGGCCGTGCTGATCTTTTTGCGAATCACGCCCGCGCGGGCGAGCTGCTTGGCGGCGCTTTCGGGAGGCTCGGCCGCCGCGATCGACACATCTCCCGGCTCGATCACGACGTTCTTCATGTCCACCGTGAACTGCAAAGGCAACGTGACGATTTGCGTGGGGATGTCTTCCTTGCCTTCCTGCTTGAATCCGGCGCGAATGGTCATCACCAGCGAACCGTCGCCCACCTGGACGCGAATCGGGTCGGCCTTGTCGAATACGAGCGTTTTGGGGCCGGCTTCTTCTTCGGTAGCCGGCTTCTCATCCTTAAGCTGCACGTCTCGGTCGAGCAGCCTGCTCAAAGTATCTTCGATTTTCGCCTTCACCTGATCGTCGGTCAGCGTCTGGCCGGCGAAGCCCATGCGGTCGATCGCATTGTTGATGACACTTTCGTGGACCAGCACGGTCAGCCCACGGCCCAGGTACAGGGCAGGGTTCGGCTCGCTTCCACCCAGCTCATCGGGCGCCATCAGGCGGCCGGCGAATTTCAGCTCGGTGTCGGTCGAGCTCCATAACTTGGCGTCGGGATAAAGCTGCAATTCCTGAAGGGATGAAATCTCCTTGGCCATCGAACGGTTGATCGCTCCGCTCGGCCCGAATTGCTTGTCGACTTCGGCGTTGAACTGCGGCAGGACCTTGTCTTGCACGCGGCTGGCGGCAATCGCTTCTGATTCGCCCCGCTTCTGTTCGGCCTTGCCGACGGCAATTCTGTTCGCAAATCCTTTCACCAAGGGAATGCGAATGTTGGTGTCGGCGCCGGTCGTCGTATTGTTGGCATTGACGGCGATGCGGGCCGGCTGCGTCGAGAAACGATCGCCGTTAAAGATCACTCGCTTGCTGGCGGTGAAGTAATGGTTGCCGGAGGTGAAGATCGTCGCCTGATCGGTGATGCCTTCGGTGCTGCTGGCGACGGCGCCGCGGGCCACGACATCGAATTCGGCCGCATTGCTGCACGGAACCAGATCGACGCCCACGTCGGTGTGCGTGGTTTGCGAACCATACACGTCGGCTCCCAGGATGAAGTCGCGAACCGGGCCATTCTCGTCGCGGCTCTGGCCCACAAATTTGCCCAGATACGCCTCGCTGGCGACGAACCGCACGTTGTAGTTGAAATAATCGCTGCGCAGGGCTTGGCCCATGCGTTCGCCTCCATCGGGGGCCGTGGCGCGCACGGCGTCGTATGCCTTCCGGGCGGCAGCGGTCACTGCGCTGGTGTGAGACGTTTCGTATTGTTCGAGCGCGCCCAGCAAGTCGCTGAGGTTCTTCCGCAAATCCGGATTGTTCGCCGCAGTATTGGGCACGGCCAGGGCCGCGAGGTACGCGTCGAGGGCCCTCTCATATGCCGCAAATTGCGGCTTGGCGAGGAAGTCGCGCGTCCGAGCATCGGAAACGCTGTTCTTATCCTTGAGAAGCGACTGCACCGACGAGAGGGTCGCCGCCGAATTCTCGCCGGACTGGCCACCGGCTGCGCCCTTGACTTCGCTCACGTGCAGATATTTGACCCAGCTCGATCCATTGCGGACGGAACCGAGGTAGGCGTCCAGCGACTGCGCCTCGCGTGCAACTTGCCGGCGGGCCGAGTCGATCTGGGCGGCCCGCGACTCGGGGCCGCGTTCGAGCGTGTCGAGCGCCGCTTCGGCCGTGTCGAGGCGCCGTTTGAGGCCCCCCCAGAGAGTCACGAGAGGATTGAGAAGCGAGCGATAGCGCGGATCGCCGACGTACGTGTTGATCGAGGCCATTCTGCGGCGCAAAGCGCCGATCGCCTTTCGCTGTTCGGCCGAATCGACCCCTTCCTTTTCGTAGAGCGTCGCCAGGTCGGCACTGACGGCCGCGCCCCACGGCTTCCAATTGTCAGGCAGGCTCTCGATGGCGGCCGTCAAATCGGACGGAATCGTTTGCGGAAGGACGCCACGCAATCCCGTTCCCGGCGAATCGTCGGCTGCGCTCAGCCAGCAGGAACCGCCGATGAGCACGCCGGCGAGAATGGCGCCACACAGGCCGCGCGAGATCGGCATCCGCTTGAATCCGAAAAATGGACGACCGGCAATCATGATCGATGCTCCAATGCTATTGACGTCTGAGGTGGCATGAATGTGTCGGCAAATCGGGACGCCGCCATCCGACTCCGATCGTTGCGAACGGGACGCGGTGGTAAAAAACGCACAATCCGTCATCCCCGATCTTCGGGAATT
>DATGKC010000347.1:0-6781 GCA_035294845.1 Planctomycetaceae bacterium
GTTGCGGCGCGCCGGGGTCCCCGAAGACGTCGCCGCACTCGTCGATTCGCTTTCAGACGATGCCGCCGCGGTGACGCTCGTCAACCTCAACCAGCTCCAGCCCAAGTCGATCGTGATCCAGGCGGGAGGTTACGGCGAGCACGAGTTTTCGTCAGCCGCCGCGAATGGCCGCACTGTGTCCATTGGCGGACCGCATTTGAGCGTGCGCTTGGCGCCCGGCGCCGGCGGGCGAATCAGCTTCAAAATGCGGCGCTATGTGAACGCGCCGACGATGCGATTCCCGTGGTGAGGCGTGCCGGCTGCTTTCGCGGCAGAGTCATAGAGATCGCATTACGTTGCAGAGGGTCCGGTGATTCGTTCATCCGCGATCAGCTCAATGCGTCGGCGCCAAAATGTGCCGGCGACCAAAAGAGCGAACCAGGGAGCAAATTCGAGCCATGTCACGACGAAATCGAAGAACATCGGGCCGTTATAACGCGTCCACAGAACGGGCATTCCTGCGAAGCAGTGCATCAACCAGAAGCGGAAGTAATACACGAAGACCAACCCGCTCACGAGGAACCAGGCTCGATTGCGAACGAACGGCAGGAACGAAAGCGTCCAAGTCCAATACCACGGATTGAGGGTCGGCAGCAGTAACCAGAACCAGGCGACTGTCAAGAACGTATGCGATAGCCAGGCTGCGGGGTCGTCGCTGCGGCTGGCCCTCCATGCGAAATAAATGGAAAGAAAGATGAAACATCCCGACGTGATCGCCCGCGTCGCCAGGAACGGCGCCCTTTCGGCATCGAGACCCAATAGCGATTGACCACGCTGAACCAAGCGAAGCCGCCATGTTTCCGGCAGGAATGAGAACCATGCCGTTTCATGGCGGGGCGCGTTTGTCGTGGGTCGCAGGTTTTCAATCACGATCAGGAATAAGAAGTCGTTCATTTCCCATTCACCCAGAAACGCGCGCAGGCTCTCGCTGGGATCGCGCGGAGCCATGCTCACTTGCTGCGGCGGCACGGGCGGCGCGTCCTCCGGCAGCGGCGCGACTTGTGCCGGATCGAATGTCGCCGCCGCCTCTCCCTGCCGTGTCGAGCTGGGAAGCATTGGCCAGGCCAGCGGCGCAGCAACGACTGCGAATGCGAGGCACGAAATAGCGGCGCACTTCCAGCCGAGTTTCCTTTGAAAACTGAACACGAACAAAGGGAGGAAAATGACCGGGTAAAGCTTCGCTCCGCAGGCCAGCGCTAACAGCACGGAAGCAGCGAGCGCGGTCCGAATTCGAGTCGCCCCTTGCGCAGAGCGGAACATGCCGGAGACGGCCACTGAGGCAGCCAGCGCTGTTAGGAAGTACGCCAATGCATCCAGGTGTCCGCTGTTGGCGATCTCTTTGATGACCAGCGGGCACCAGCCGTAGATCAGCGACAAGCCGATCGGGCGAGCCGTCAACCGCAAAAGTCCAATCACCAGGAAAAGCGTGCCCACATCGAAGCCGACGAACCAGGCCTTCATCAAAGTCATGCGAACCCAGAGGGAGGCATCGCGCGGCGTCGTCCAGGCGCACAGCGCAAACACGGCTTGACTAACCGGCGGATAAATCGTCGGCAGCTCTCCGAAGTGCACCTTTTTGAGTATGGCGGTCATCTCCGGCACACGGTCGCGCAGCCTGACCAGCCGCGCGAGATCTTCCGGCAAGTCATCGGCAAGCGAAGCGGCGAGCACCTGATGCGGACTGTAGCGGAACGGGCTGACTCCCTCCGTGCTGACAGCGCCGTCCCAGAGGTAGCGATAAAGATCGATCTCTTCGATCGGGTCCGAGAACAAGAGGGTCAGCCGAAACACGATTCCGGCGGCGACAATCACTCCAAGCAACCGCCCGCCCCGCGGCGCCCTAGCCGCAACACGGATCGCCAACAAGTAAATGGCGAAAATCGACGCAAATAGCGCCAGAAGGGCCAGTAGCGAATGCCTGCCGGTCACGGCTTCATGCAGGCTTTGAGAGCTGAAGGCGACGGCCAGATACCCCAGCTCTGAGAACAGTGCCAAACCTGCCAGCATCGCCAGGCTTCGTCGTCCGCCGGCCGTTGGAGGTGACTGATTCATCGCGGGCATTCATCGCGGTGCGTATCACGGCGAGCGGCGGAGCCACCCATATTTTGCAATGACCAATAAAATCTTGTAACCGGCTCTGACGGAGCCCCAGACCGTACCGCTGATCTTGCTCTTGCCGATGCGGCGGCGGTAGACAACTGGAATCTCTTGCGTTCGCAGCCCCATCCGCGCGGCCTTGATCTGCATCTCGATGGTCCAACCAAAATCGCGGTCGCTCATCTTCAATTTACAGAGACTTTGATAGCCAATCGCCCGAAACGGGCCCAGATCGGTGTATCGGGCGCCGAGCAGAACCCGCATTAAAAAGCAGGCCAGCCGGTTTCCGAACACGCTTTGCGGCGGCATGGCGCCCGGCTCCCGCCTTCCCACGAGACGCGAGCCCAAGACAAAATCGGCCACGCCATCGCAGATCGGCCGGACGAGCTGCAAAAGCGCTCTTGGGTCGTCGCTATAGTCGCCATCGAGGAACACGACAACCTGCGCGGCGTGTTCGATCTCGCCGTTGCATACGCCGAGAGCGGCCAAACCTCTGAGGCAAGCGGCGCCGTAGCCGCGCCGCGGCTCGCGAGCGACCATCGCCCCCGCCGCCGCAGCCACTTCGGCCGTCCGATCGCTCGATCCATTGTCGACGACGATCACTCGTCCCACGGGGGGAATGTCTTTGAGCACCAACGGGAGCGAAGCTTCTTCATTGAGCGCGGGGATAATCACGGCCACGCGGGACAGGTCGACGGCGCCGCAGTCTGAGGCGGTCATCAACGAGGTTCCTTTACCGCCCCACCGCCCTCCGTCGGCCCGGAGTCGGGCGGGAGCATGGCAGCGAAGTTCGGCGTCGATTGATCGTTCAGGCTCCAATCGTAATCAAGATAAGCGATGCCCAAAATACCGCCGGGAATCTGCCTCGAGATGCCCTCCGGCAGAAAGGGAGCGATCATTTGCAACCTTTGCGTTTCGGATTCTCCAAAATCGCCGGCGTACCATTTCAATATTGGAGAAACTCGCAATTGTCCGGTGGCAGCATCGAATTGTAACTTTTGGCCATCGGCGAAAAAATTGCGTGTATTGTCGAGCAATTGCCGTTCAATTTCCCATGCCGTATAGGCGCGATTGAGCAGCCGCGGGCAGCCGCGAGACGCACAGACGATCGCAAAGTGAATTCGCGGCTCGTGCAGCGGGCGCAGCACGTCATGTTCGATCTGTCCCAGCGAGTAAGCGGCGTCGCCGACCGTTAGCAGCAGGTCTCTCCAGATATTGAAGCCCCACAACCGCGCGGCGTGGTTTTGAATGCTGTCGGTCGGATACTCGCGCAAGATGCCGCGGATGGTGAGCGCGTTATAGGCGTTGACCCAGAACGCCAGCCGCGCCGGGCGGGAGGCGTCTCTGGCCGGGTCAGCGCGCGATAACGCAGCAAGATACGCATCAAGCAGCTCGACGTCGGCGGGCGTCGACTTCCATTCGGAGTACGCGACGTTGCCCTCATCATCGACGTAACGCTTGAGCAGATTATCCCATACGCGATGGTCGATATCGTCGATTGACATACAATCCGCAGCGGGCCATGTTCGGCCCAGCGATATTTTTCGCCTCCGGGCAAACTCGGCGGACGTCGCGCATAGCAGGCCCATCGCGAACAAGAGCAAAACCGACCACCTAACGATTTTAGAGCGGTTCAGGCGTCCTGTGGTTAAGCCGCTTGGCGTACTATTCATTTTTCGTTGGTCGTTCCTTCGGGCACTTCTACCGAGTCATTGCCGAACACCAGGTCTCTGCCCTTCGCCTTGGAATGACATTCGATGCACGAGGCGACCTTGCCGGCGATGGCCTTGTTCCCCGCTTTGGCTGTAGTCCGGGCAATCCCCCCGTCAGGACGATAATCGAGCCAGTACCAATCACCGTGCTGCGGATCGGACCCTTTGGAACGGTACATCACGGTGATGTCTTTTACCGTCTTCTTGTCTTTCTCGTAATTCTCGGTGACGAGAATCGAGCCGTATGGAAGACCTTTTGGATCATCGGTCGCCGTCTTGTTGGCGTAAGACCTCACGAATTCTCCGTGTGGGGCTTCGCCCTCTCGAATGCCATTCCTGCCAGGCAACGATCCCCATTTCCTGTACGGAGAATCCTGCTTATTGAGATGCTTCCAGAACGCTTGATAAAACTCGTCGGGCGTCATCGGGCGAGCGGCGCGCTGCGGAGCCGAACGGCTGCTTCCGGAGCCTTCCTGAGCCCATGTTGCGCACCGGGTCAACAAGATGATAGCGACGCTGATTGTATACGCTGTGATCACCGTGATTCTCTGCACTGTTTGGCCTCCTTGGATGAAAGTCCTTCGGAATCATCCCATCGTGTTTCGACGTCACTCGCTGATCGCGCGCTTGGCTCCTAATGGACTGTGGCCGGCACGCGTTCGTCGGCCGTCGAAGTATTCGCAAAGGAAAGAGCTTCTCGCTCTCGTTGCAGTTTCAGCCATCGCGCCCGCCGCACCCAATAGAAGCGGACGGGAAGGAACAGGTCGACCACTTCGTCGGAGATGAGCAATCCCCCCAAAACGGGAAGTGCCATCGGGGCCAGGATTTCGCCGCCGACGCCTTTCGCAAAGACCATTGGAAAGATGGCAATGATGGCCACGCCTTCGGTGAGCAATTTGGGACGGAGTCGGTGGACCGCCCCTTCGATCACCGCCTGGCGAAGCTCCTCCAGCGACTTGATGTTCTCCAGTCCGCCGCGCTTTTCGATGGCTTCCCGCAGATAGACGAGCATGATGATGCCCGTTTCGGTGGCCATGCCGAAGCAGGCGATGAACCCCACCCAGACGGCGACGCTGAAATCCATGGGCGGCGCGCTCCAGCCCTGCATGATTTTGGGGAACAAGTACATGAAAAACGCCCCGCCGGCCAGCGCCTCGGGAACCGCCAGCATCATGAGCGCCGCGTCGGCCAGGTCGTGGTACGTCATGTACAGAATCACAAAGATCAATACGATCACGGCGGGAAACACAAACCGCAGCGTGCGGGCCGCGCGAACCTGGTGCTCGAACTCGCCGCTCCACTCGATGTGCACGCCTTCCGGCAGCTTCACCTTTTCATTGACGACGCGCTGCGCCTCGTCGACGAAACCGACGATATCGCGCCCGCGGACATTGAGCGTGACGTAGTTGAGCAGCCGCCCGTTTTCACTCTTGATCATCGCCGGGCCTTCGACGATGCGCACGTCGGCCAGCGCCCCCAGTGGAATGAGAGGCTTGCCCGCGACGGCATGCCCCGGCGTGGCCGCGTGCGACTGGCTCCCCGACGTGGGGCCGGCGACCGTCCCCACGCCGCCTCCCAGTTGGACCGTGGCCGACTCCGATTCGTCCGACATCGAAGCCCGCGACGCGCCCATGCCGCCGGGGCTGACCAACAGCCGGCGGATGCTCTCTTCGTCTTCGCGCTCGGCCCGCGCGTAGCGAATGCGGACAGGAAAACGGTCCCGCTTTTCGACGGTGTACGTGACGGCCCGGCCCGCCAGCGCCACTTCGATCTCGTTCTGGATGTCTTCGACCGTGATGCCATACCGCGCCGCCGCCTGGCGATCGATGTCGATCTGCAAATAGCCCTTGCCCATGATCGGCGAGGCGACCGTGTCTCGCGCCCCATTGAGCGGCTTGAGTGCCGCTTCGATATCTTTGCCGACGCGGTCGATCGTCTCCAAATCGGGCCCGAACACCTTGACCCCGATATCGGTGCGCACGCCTGTCGAAAGCATTTCGATGCGGTTAATGATGGGCTGCGTAAAGATGTTGCTCCAGCCCGGCACCTGCAACACGCGACCCATCTCGTCGTCGACCAGGTCGCCCTTGGGGCCGGTCTTGCGCGGCCAAAAAAAGACCCGCTCGCGAAACGCCCTCACCAGGTCAGCTTGCATCGAGATCAATGGCTCGATCGCCGTTCGGGGGACGTCGCGGCCGATCTGTGTTTGCAACGCCTCGTCTGAGAAAACTTCAAGTTCGCCGCCGTGCGGCGCGCCGGCCGTCAGCCTGGCGGCGGCGCCCGCCTTCGCGACCTCTTCCACGGCGTATACCGTGAACGTCTCTGTACCGCGGTCGAACAGCTCCCAATTGATTTCGTGCACGCGAGCCAGCCAGAGCGCCGAGCGGTGGTCGCTGACGGCACCGAGCAGTTCTCCGGCAAAGGTTCGGCGTTCGGACCCCAGCGCTTCGACGAGTTGGCGAAGACCGCGGGCCGCGACGGAACCTTTCCATCGCAGCGCGCTCGAAACGTCGCGGACGACCCCCTGCTCATGCAGATCGCCGGCGACTTCCTGCGCGAGGTCGGTCACGTCTTCGAGCGCGGGACTTCGGGCGAGCCAGCGGCCGAAGCGGGGAGTCAGTTGGCCGGTCAGCCGATCAACGTGGGCAGCTTCGGCGTCTGCCTCGCCCCAGCGGATATCGCCAGCTTCTCGCATCCGCCGAATCGTATCGCTGATCGCGAAATGCGTCAGCGCCCGTTCGAGCTCGCGTTCGAACTCCTGATACCGCAGCAGCGCCAGCTCGCGAATCGTTTCGTCGAACCGCTCCAGCGCCTTTTGCGTGGGTTTGTTGAGCAGGTCGTGTCGCGCGGCATCGGAGCTTGCCTTCAGAAAGCCCCTCTGTTCCAGCGCCTTCCAGACGTCGCCGGTCTGCCGCAGGGCGTCATCGAATTTC
>DATGKC010000348.1:0-3375 GCA_035294845.1 Planctomycetaceae bacterium
TCCTCGACGTGGGGGCCAATCCCGCCGCTCGGCCCGAGCACCTCGCGCAGTATGCCGTCATGGGGGCGGTCTACGCGCGGGAAGTGCTGGGGACCAGCGACCCCAGCATCGGGCTCATGAACATCGGCAGCGAAGACGGCAAGGGGAACGAGCTCGTTCGGGAGACGCATGCCTTGTTGACCAAATCCCCCGTGCGGAGCCGTTACATCGGCAATGTCGAAGGCCGCGGGCTCTATGAAGGCCAGGCTGACGTGCTGGTCTGCGAAGGGTTCGTGGGAAATGTCGTGCTTAAGGTCAGCGAAGGCATGGCCGAGATGATGCTGCGCAAATTGGCCAGCGATGTCACCGCGCAGTTGACGCACGAAAAGCACCTGGCGGCAGCCGCGTTTCAATCCATTGCCAAGAGCTACTCGTATCACGAGGGGGGAGGGGCGCCCTTATTGGGGGTAGACGGCATCTGCATGATCTGCCACGGTTCGAGCAATGCCCGTTCGATATACAATGCCCTGCGGAAGGCGGTTGCGTTTCAAGATCGCCGCATCAATCCGCAGATTATCACCGAACTCGCCGCAGCTCCGGCCGCGGTTTGATTGCCAACCGAAATTGTCCCATTGCGATAGAAGGAATTGAACGGGTGGGCAGGATCGCACTCTTGTTTCCGGGCCAGGGGGCGCAGCACGCCGGCATGGGACGGCAGATCGCCGAAAAATATGCCGGCGCCCGCGAATTGTATGAGCGTGCCGGCGAAATTCTCGGCTACGATCTGGCGAAGAAATGCTTTGAGGGGCCCGCGGCCGAGCTGGATACGACCGAAGTCAGTCAACCGGCAATTTTCGTCACGAGCCTGGCTGCTCTGGAAATGCTGCGAGCCGAATCTCCCGTGGTGCCCCACGAATGCGCGATGGCTGCGGGGTTGAGCCTGGGGGAATACACGGCCTTGGTATTCGCCGGGGCGCTGTCGTTCGAGGATGGGCTGCGAGTCGTCCAGCAGCGCGGAAAGGCAATGCAGGCCGCCTCAGACGCCACCCCCTCGGGCATGGTGAGCCTGCTCATGCTCGATCGGGAACAAGTCGACGCGATTTGTGCCCAGGCTGCAACGCAGGGTGTATTGCATATCGCCAATTACCTGTGCCCGGGCAATATTGCGCTCTCGGGCGCGCGGGCAGCGTGCCAACGCGCCGCCGAATTGGCCGAACAGGCCGGCGGAAAAGCCGTACGGCTTTCCGTCGCGGGGGCCTTTCACACCGAAATTATGAAACCGGCCGACGCGCGGCTTTCGGAGGCGTTGGCGGACGTCGATGTGCGAAAGCCGGCCATTCCGGTTTATTCGAATGTCGATGGACGGCCGCACGTCGATCCTGACGAAATCCGGCAAATCCTGGTGCGTCAGGTGCTGAGCCCCGTATTGTGGGAGGATGCGGTGAGAAACATGCTGGCCGACGGGGCTGACCGGTTCTACGAAGTCGGTCCCGGAAAGGTGTTGCGCGGGCTGTTGAAGCGAATCGACCGCAAGGCGGATTGTCAATCGGTCAACGATTCGTGATGATGGCGGACGGGCGCTCGATAGATCATTGTGAGGGGGGAAGAATCGGGGCTGTATGGGAATTCGCCGTTTAAGCCCGGCGGCGATTTGTGCTGTTGGAATTTACACGGCACGGGAAACCCGATAATGTGAGCCACTGGTCCATTGGGCGATCCTGACCTTGTCGCAATTCGGAGGAAATTGGCGTGTCCGTAGAAGAAAAAGTCATCGGGATCGTAAGCGAGCAATTGCAGATCCCCAAGGAAGAAATCACTGCTGACAAGTCGTTTGTCGACGACTTGAAGGCCGACTCGCTGGATGTGGTCGAGCTGGTGATGGAGTTCGAAGACGTATTCAAGATTACGATTCCCGACGAAGACTACGAAAAGATCAAAACGGTCGGCGACGCGGTGAAGTACATCGAGGAGAAGCAGTAACGTCATGACCAGGCGCGTCGTCGTCACCGGCATGTCGGTCGTCACGGCATTGGGCTTCGAGATCTCCGAGTTCTGGGACAAACTCTGCGCCGGAAAAAGCGGCGTGAGCCCTCTGGAACGCTTCGACGTTTCCGAATTCAAAGTGCGGTTCGGCGGCGAAATCAAAGACTTCGATCCGACCGATTGCCTGAACGTCCGAGACCTCAAAAGGCTCGATCGTTTTTGCCAATTCGCCGTTTATGGCGCCTTCAAGGCCATCAAACAGTCGGCCATCGACTTTTCGCAGGGAGACCCCTTCCGCTATGGCGTCATCACCGGAAGCGGCATCGGCGGCCTGAATGAGATCGAAGAGCAGCACTGCACGCTCTTCGACCGCGGGCCCAACCGCGTGTCTCCCTTCATGATCCCCAAGCTGATGGTGAACGCCGCCAGCGGCAACATTTCTGTGATGTGGGGCCTGCGCGGGCCCAATTGCGCGGTCGCCACGGCATGCGCTTCGGCTTCCAACGCGATCGGCGACGCGTTCAAGCTCATCCAACACGATCGCGCCGACGTCATGGTCACCGGCGGCAGCGAGGCGGCAATCACGCCCATGGGGCTGTCGGGTTTCGCCCGCATGAGCGCCCTGTCGACGCGCAACGAAGACCCGCAGCGCGCCAGCCGCCCTTTCGACAAAGATCGCGACGGCTTCGTGATCGCCGAAGGCGCCGGCATGGTCGTCCTGGAAGAACTCGAGTTCGCGCGCCGCCGCGGAGCGCCCATCATGGCCGAGGTGCTGGGCTATGGCATGAGCGCCGACGGCAACCACATGACCGCGCCCGATCCGGAAGGGCGCGGCGCGGCGCGCGCCATGGAGTTCGCTTTGCACGACGCCCGGCTCGATCCCGGCGAGATCAGCTACATCAACGCGCATGGGACGAGCACGCCGCTCGGCGACAAAGCCGAGACGCTGGCCATCAAGAAAGTCTTCAACTCCCACGCCAAGCAACTGGCCGTTTCCAGCACCAAGAGCCAATTGGGGCATCTGCTCGGCGCTTCGGGGGGCGTCGAGTTCGTGATCTCGGCGCTTTCGCTGCAGAACCAGATCGTCCCGCCCACGATCAATATCGAGAGCCCCGATCCCGAGTGCGACCTCGACTACGTCCCCAATGAGCCGCGCTCGGCAAAGCTGCGGTACGTACTGTCGAATAGCTTCGGATTCGGCGGACACAACGCCTGCCTCGTGCTGGGCCGCGTGTAAGATCAAGCTGGCTCACAGGCGGCCCGTTCGATATTTCCCGCCGATATTTCGCCGGCGATTGTCGCCCGAAGATGCTGCGGCTCCCTTCAGCCATCAACAATGGGGCGGTCCGTCCCATTGTTGCACTTCTGCGTCTTTGCGCTTCGCCAGCAGCCATTCGACCATCGCCGCGCTTT
>DATGKC010000349.1:0-5045 GCA_035294845.1 Planctomycetaceae bacterium
GGTCTCCCCGTTGTGGCCGGTCTCCGACCGAGCCACACGCCGCTGACCGCAGGTCTCCTCGAGCGTCGCTGAGCGACAATCAGCAACCACCTGGGCGTCATCAGGCTCGGGAGACCTTCGGTCGCGCCGACGCAGGTCTCCTCGAGCGCCGCTGAGCCACAACCAGCAACGATTTGGGCGTCATCACGCTTAGGAGACCTTCGGTCGCGCCGACGGCGGGGTCAGGAGACCCGCGCCGAACAATGTCCCGCGCCGAACAATGGCGGGGTTGGAAAACGTCTCCAAAATCAGCCCGATGTGCACCAAATGCCCCACCGGCCGCGCGACACGTCTTGCCAGCCTTTGCCCGGACAGATACAAGGAATTCATGGAAATCGACTGGCTCAGCGTGCTCCTTTTTTGCGGCGTTTCGATCGGCCACGCGGCCCTGATGGTCGCCGTCGTGAACCGTGTGCACGCCTGCCCGGTCCCCGAGCCGGTGCTGCACCGCGCGCGTCAGATGCACGACCTCTCGATCGTGGCCCTGCCAGCGCTCTTCGTCTGCCTGGCCGGATTCTCTGGGCCGCAGATTTTTTACGGCGGTCCCTGGTACCGGCTGCCTCTGCCGGTGCTGGCTTATTTGGCGCTTTGCGGGGCGGTCGCCTTGTCACTCCCCTTTGTCGCGCTTCGACGGCGGCTTTCGACGCCGACCAAAATGGAAGTCGCCAATCATTCGAGGACGTTCGACGTGGCCCGCGGCCTCGGCTTTCGCCCGGTCGGCAGCGGGCCCTACCGATTCATGACGCACATTCCGGGGAATGAATTTCTCAAAATCGAGCTGGCCGAAAAGCAGTACCTGCTCCCCAGGCTGCCGGCCCAGTGGGACGGCCTTTCGATCCTGCACTTGAGCGATTTGCACTTCATCGGGACGGTGGGACGGGCTTACTTCGAGCGCGTCGCGGAAATCGCGGGCGAGCTGACTGCCGATCTGGTCGTCTTTACCGGCGACCTGCTCGACCGCGAAGACCTGCTCGAATGGCTTCCCGTCACGTTGGGACGGTTGAAGGCCCCGCTGGGCTGTTTTTTTGTTCTGGGAAATCACGACTCGTACCTCAAGAACACCGATGAGATCCGCCGTCGCTTCGAAGAATTCGGCTGGCGCGGGCTTGCCGGCCGGGTGCGCGTCATCGAGCACGAGGGCAGGGGGCTGGCGCTATGCGGCAGTGAATGTCCGTGGATGGGTTTGCAGCCCGACCTCGCTCAAGTTGCAGCCGATCACTTCCGGTTATTTTTGAGCCACACGCCCGACAACATCCAATGGGCCCGGCGGCACAACATCGACCTGATGCTCTCGGGGCATAACCATGGCGGGCAGGTGCGGCTGCCGGTGTTTGGCCCCGTCTATGCCCCCAGCGCCTACGGCGCCCACTATGCGTCCGGGGCGTTTTGGGAGCCGCCTACGCTCCTTTACGTCAGCCGCGGCATATCCGGCAAACACCCGCTGCGCTGGAATTGTCCGCCGGAATTGACCAAGCTCGTCCTGCGCCGGCCGACGTGAGCCACTTTGCCGATTGGCGAAATTCGTGCGGATTTCGCCGTCGCATTCGACGCACAGGTTGATTCGGCGGCGGCTCGACTTTTTATGCCGATGGGCCGCTTCATCGCCGATTTTTTGTGCCGCGCGGCTTGTGCGCGCGCACAATGGAGACACGTCGCGAACACGTTCTCGCGGCGAGAGAGAATCGCACAAGACTCACACCTGGAGGCACACCACGATGGCGTATCGCGATCCGAATGCTTTGCGTCCGGAAACGGTTTTGGAAGGTCTTGGCCCGCGGTTCGGCGAGTACCCGGTTGCGCTGCTTACCCGTCGCACCTGGGGACTGCGGGCCAATGAGGTCGTCAATCGACGCGAATCGGCCCCCACATCGGTCTGGGACGACGCGCGGTCGAACCCCGACGCTCGCGAGTCGGCTTAATCTCGCGCATTCGATTCCCTGTTCATAAAGAAAGGAGCGCAGCAGCATGACGGCGACCGGCTCAAACGATGATGGTGCACCGCCCGGCAGGAATGGGCCGGGCATTTGGGGTGAATTCGCGCCAGCGAGCGCTGGTTGCTTCGTGGATGTTCGCGTCCTGCGGCGCGCTGGAGTTCAGGCTTTAGCCTGCGCAGCTTGGCGTTGAACACGATTTCGCTTACGCAACCATGACAACCTGCGCCCACCACCCGGTCAAATAGCGCAGGCTGAAGCCTGAACTCCAGCTCCGATCGAGTGGTCCGTTCGTCGTCACGTCGGTCAGCGTGTGACACGCACCGCTATCCGCCGCCGATCGCAGGAAGGAAATGAACTTCGCTCCCGTCGGGAACTTTTTGCAAAAGGCCCAGGCTGCTGACGGCGCCGTTGACCGCCACCGCCAGGCCTGGCCGTAAACTGTCATCGGCGCACAGCCGCTCGCGAATGCCCGGATGACGCTTTTCGAGCGCGGCGACCACTTGCCGCACCGTCGCCGCCTCGACTTCAATTTGATCGAGCCCGTTCGTCGCCGGGCGCAATAGCGGCGGTATGAAGACTTTGATCACTTCGCCAGAATCTCGTGAAGGACCTTCGGCGGCGACATGGGAAGCCGCTGCATCCGCACGCCCACCGCGTGGTAGATCGCGTTGGCCAGCGCCGCCGGAGGTGGGACGATGGGCACTTCGCCCACGCCTCGCACGCCGTAGGGGTGACCCGGGTTGGGGACTTCGACGATGATCGTGTCGATCATCGGCAGGTCGTAGCACGTGGGAATGCGGTAATCGAGAAATGTGCTGTTGCGCATCGTGCCGGCGGCATCGTAGAAATATTCTTCGTTGAGCCCCCAGCCGATCCCCTGCACGGCCCCACCTTGAATCTGCCCTTCGACGTAGGCGGGATGAATGGCGGTCCCCACGTCTTGTGCCGCCGTGTAACGCAGAATGTCGACCTTGCCCGTTTCCGGATCGACCTCGACGTCGACGATGTGGGCGGCGAATGCTCCGCCGCAGCCCTCGGGATCGACCGAGCCGCGCCCCACGATGGGCTCGCCCGTCTTATTGACCTGCGCGGCCAGCTCGCGGAACGTAAACTTCTTTCCGCCGGGTCCGACGAGCGAGCCGTCTTCGTAAGAAACCTGCGGCGCGTCGACTTCCCAGATGCGCGCGGCCCGCTCGATCATCTGCCGCTGAATGTCACGCGCCGCCTCGTAAGCGGCATAACCGGTGGCGAACGTCACGCGGCTGCCGCCGGTGACATCGGTATAGCCCACGCTGTCGGTATCGCCCACGCTGGGCACCACGTCGGCGGCGCCGATCCCAAGCGTTTCGGCCAATTGCATGGCAATGCTGGTGCGCGTGCCGCCGATATCGGTGGAGCCTTCGACCAGTGCCACGGTCCCATCGGGGTTCACGGTCGCCGACACCGAAGACTTAAGGCCGCAATTGAACCAGAAACCGACGGCCACGCCGCGACCCCGGTTTTTTCCCGCAAGGGGCGTCTTCCAATGGTCGCTGTTTTTCGCCGCTTCAACAGTTTCGATCATGCCGATCCGAGGAAAGACTGGCCCGTCCACGCGCCGCGTTCCTTCGCGGGCGGCATTCTTCAGCCGGAATTCCAGCGGATCGAGCTTGAGCTTCTCGCAGATTTCGTCGGTCACGGTTTCCAGCGCAAAGGCCGCGTTGGTCGCTCCGGGAGCGCGATAAGCGCTTGTCTGCGGCTTATTGACGACGACGTCGTAGCCGTCGATTTTCCCGTTCGGAATGTCGTAGCACGCGAAAATGCACATGGCTCCGGCGCCGATCGGCGAGCCGGGATAGGCTCCAGCCTCGTAAGCCATGTACGTTTCCGCCGCCGTGATCTTTCCCGAGGCATCGACTCCTACCTTGACCTTGATGTACGAACCGGGAGTGGGGCCGGTTCCTTCGAACACGTCCGCCCGGCTCATGAGCACTTTCACCGGCTGACCGCAGCGTTTCGACAGAATCGCGGCGACCGGCTCGAGATAGACGCGAATCTTCCCGCCGAAACCGCCGCCGATCTCCATCGGAATGACTTTGACGCGTGAAATCGGCAAATTGACGAGCTCGGCCACCTGTTGTCGGACGGTGAAGGCCCCCTGCGTGCTGGTCCAGACGGTGACATGGCCATCCGGGTTCCAGAGCGCCGTGGCGTTGTGAGGCTCGATGTATCCCTGGTGCACGGTCGCCGTGTGAAACTCGCGCTCGACGACGATTTTCGCGCGGGCAAATCCTTCCGACACGTCCCCTTTTTCGAACCGGAAATGTTTGGCGACGTTGCTGGGTTTGGTGGCGCGCTGCCCGAGCTCGTCGGTGAAGAGATCGTCGTGCAAGAGGGGCGCCCCGGCTTCCATCGCCGAGCGCACGTCGGTTACCGCAGGCAGCACTTCGTATTCGACTTTGATGAGCCCGGCGGCTTCTTCGGCGACGTGCACCGAATCGGCGGCGACGGCTGCGACCGCATGTCCGCGATAGAGCACCTTGTCGGCCGCCAGGATGTTGTTGCTCAAGTGCCGCAGATTGACGGCCCCTTCGCCCAGGTCGACGACGCGGCTGCCCGGCTCGCGGAGATCGCGATGCGTGATGACCGCCCGCACACCGGGCAGGGCCTTGGCGCGGGAAGTGTCGATCGACTTGATGCGGGCATGGGCATGCGGGCTGCGGAGCACGAACCCGTACAAAAGTCCCGAGAGGCGAAGATCGGCCCCATACTTGGCCCGGCCGGTGACTTTATCGACGCCGTCATGGCGAATCGGCCGCGTGCCGATCACCTTGTACGGTTTGCCGTTGCCGCTAGTGCCCTGCGCCTGTTTTTCGTGTTCGACCGTTGCCATGAAGCTGTCTCCCGCAGAGGGGGATGTTGAATTTCTTGAACGGGGTGAATCGGGTCTTTCCGAGAACTTTCCGTCAGCGCGACACGAAGCTCACGGTCCGGCCATTGCCTCTTGGCGCAGCCTGGCCGCATCGAGGACGGCCCGGACGATCTTGTCGTAGCCGGTGCAGCGGCACAAGTTGCCGGCCAGATAGAACCGGA
>DATGKC010000350.1:0-10317 GCA_035294845.1 Planctomycetaceae bacterium
CGACGACCGAGCGGCTGCCCGGCGTTCCCAGCGACGCGAACCCCCGCACGGGTCTTTACAAGGAGCTGGTCGATGCGGGGGACGATCTCGTCGATCTTCATGCCTTGATGGCGCCGCGTCCCGTCCTCGTTTCGGGCGGAACAGAAGATCCGCCGCGCCACTGGCAGGCGCTCAATCACCTGGTTGCCGTTAATGAATTGCTGGGCGAAAAGCAGCGGGTGGCGATGACGGCGCGCCCCACGCACGTTCCCACGCCGGAGGCGCTCGAACTGGAGCTGGCCTTTCTCGATTACTGGTTAAAGCCGGCGAGCGGCGATTGACGCAGGCCATAGTACATCGTGGTGACGCATTCCGCGTCGCGCGTCGTGGGGCTGAGGGTCGCACCGCACTTAACGGCACAGGTTGCACGACCGAATTCGCCGGAGCGGCCCGCAGAATGCTTGCCGGCGACACAATTGCTTCGGCCACCCCAGTTCGATGGCCCGCCGGGCCCGCCAATCCGTTTCAGTCCGTGCAACGATTTCCGTTAATACAATGCGATTTTGATCTTGGGCAGAGATTTTCATTGTTTTCGCCCATGCCGAGTCTCTAACATAACGGGTTGACGCCGATGATTCAGATGGCCGGGATGGGCATGACCGGCTGGACCTCTTTGAAGATGCGGAGTTGAGGGAATGGATTGGAAATTCCACAGACTGCTGAGGGGCCTGGCACTCGTTGGTTGGCTGGCCTGGGTGCCGGCCATTGCCTGCGGGCAAGAGGCCCAGTCCGACGAGTCTGAACCGGCGGCGCAAGAGCCGGCCGCTCAAGCAGACGAAAAGGGCGCCGTCGACGCCAAAGATTCTCCACTCGTCGCCGAGCCCAAGTCGGCGGATGAGTTGTTCGAGGCGACGTTGCTCATGACCGACATCGCGCGCCTCGACCTCGCCAAACTCTATCTCGACAAACTTATGGAGCAGCCGCTCGGCGACGACGTGCTGCTGGCCCTGCGCGACAAGTACGGCGCCGCCTCGATTCTCAGGTTGATGCGGGTTGACGAGCTGAAAACGTCGGCCACGAAGCTGCTCGAATTGTCGAGCGCGGCGGCGATCAAACGGGCCGCCGACACCGATCGCATCGCCCGCCTGATCGGCGAGCTCGAAGGCGATCCTGAGCAAGCGGCCTTTGCCCGGGCCGAATTGCAATCGCTGGGGACCGCCGTCGTGCCGGGGCTGCTGGCGCTCCTGAACGACCCGCAACAGGAAGAGCGGCATGAAACGGCGATCGAGGCGGTCGTCGCTCTGGGGCAGCCGGCTGTTCCGCTGCTCCTGGGCGCGCTCGAGACGCCGAGCCCGGCGCTTCGCACTTACGTGATGATGATTCTCGGCCGCCTGCGGGCGACGTCGGCAGTTCCCTTTTTGTGGTATCCCGCCATTTCACAAGACGAGTCGCCGGCGGTGCGGGGGGCGGCCCGGCGAGCCCTGGCGCGGATTCTCGACATCACCGGAGCGGGGATCGACCGGCTCGCCACCGAAGGGACCGTCGCCCGATTGCTCGAAACGGCCCGCGAGCATTTCCGCAACGAATATGCCTGGAAGACCGACGGAACCGGCAAAGTGACGCTTTGGTCATGGAATGCTCGGCAGTCGGCGCTCGCATCGCGTGTAGTTTCTCCCGAAGAGGCGTCGGAGATCTTGGGACTTAAGTTTGCGCGCGAGGCGCTCGCGCTCGCGCCCCAGCAGCGGCCCGCTCAAGTGCTTTATTTGGGCCTGGCGCTCGCGGGCGAAATTCGGCGTGCGGGTTACGACAAGCCGCTTCCCACCGGACCGGGCTCGGCGCACGACCTGGCCCTGTCGGTCGGTTCCGATGTGGCCATCGACTTGCTGGCCGACGCTGCGAGCTCGGCGCGGCCTGCGGTGGCGGTCGCCGCACTTAAGATTCTGTCGCAGATCGGGACGGCCGATGAGTTGAACGTCGCCTTCGGGCGCCGCTCGAACATCGTGACGGCGCTCGACTACCCCGATCCGCGCGTGCAGTTCGCCGCCGCGACGGCAATCTTGCAGATCGACCCGAAGGCCCCGTTTCGCGGAGCGCGGCGCGTCGTCGAAGTGCTCACGCGGGCGCTTTCGGCCAACGGCCGGTCGCACGCCGTCATCGGCGAAGTGTCGCCCGATCGCGGAGCGATGATCGGCGGGTTCCTCAAAGACCTGGGTTACGAGCCTGTCGTCTATATGTCCGGTCGGGACGCGTTCGCTGCGGCCGCCGCGCGCAGCGATGTCGACCTCGTTGTCCTGCATCCCCACATCGTGCGTTGGCCTTTGTCGGAAACGCTGGCGAACTTGCGCGCCGACGCCCGCACGGCGAACATTCCGATCGTGATTCACGGTCCGGGCGACCTGATGCCGAAGATGCAGCGTCACACGCACAACTTCCAGCTCGTGTCGTTTTCGCTGGCGTCCGAGACGACGGCCGATTTCGAGTTTCAATTGACGCCATTTCTGCGGCAGATCAAAACTCCTGCCATGACGTCGGAAGAGCGCGCCCGTCAGCGGAGCGACGCCGTGGCGTGGCTGGCGCACATCGCGGAAGGACGCCGGACCAAGATTTACGACATCAGCGGCGCCGAATCGGAATTGACGGAAATGCTCGACGATGAAAAACTCGCTGCGCCGGCCCTTGAGGCCCTGGGCGAAATCGCGTCGCGGTCGAGCCAAAATCGAATCGCCGAACTGGTCCTCGACCCGCGAGCCGATCTCGAGCTGCGAAAAACGGCAGCCCTCAAGCTGGCGTTCCACATCCAGCGCTTCGGGTTGCTCTTGCCCCAAGGGCTGATCGCCCGGCTGCATCAGGCCTGGGAAAATCCGCGCGAGGCGGCCGACCTGCGGACTGCCGTCGGAAGCGTGATCGGATCGCTCAAGCCCGATGCGATCCTGGCGGGCAAACGCATTAAGTCGCAAGCGATCCGGCCTCGGTAGCCGGCCTATCGTGCGAGGGCTGCTTCCAGGCCCGCCACGCCCACGACGGGCAGGCCGCAAGCGCCGTGGTCGCAGATGTAAACGGTCGCCCGATCGCCGCGGGCCGTTTTGCCTTTCAGCAAAGGGCCCAGCGTTGCGGGGAGGCGGTCGTCGGTCGTCGAAGAGGATTTGCGCACGACGACTTTGTTCGGCACAAACCGCCGATGAAGGGCCTCGAGCACTTCGCGGCTTTCGCCGGGATTTGTGCCGTCGACAAGGGCGATTTCGCACGTCGGCCCCAGCAGAAAATCAAGGGCCAAGAGCGCCTGTCCGGCGGCGGTCGGCGACTGGGACAGCACCGAAGAAAGGAATTCCAGAGTGCTGACGGCTGTCTGTTCGAAGTCGGCTCTTCCGCAGATGCGAGCCAGCCGCACCAGCGTCCAGGCCGCCATGCCGTTGCCCGAAGGAGTCGAGCCGTCGTGGGCCTCTTTATTGCGGGCGATGAGCTCTTCGTGGTCGCTGGACGTGTAAAAGAATCCCTGTTTGGCATCGTCATGGAACAGGGCCACCATTTTGGCGGCCAGCATGACGGCATCGTCCAGATACCGCGATTCGAACGACGCCTGATACACGTCGATCAAGCCGTCGATGAGGCAGGCGTAGTCATCGAGGTAGGCGTTGAAACGCGGCCGCCCATCTTTGTACGAGTGCAGCAAGCCGCCGTTTTCAGTGTGCATCGTCCGCAAGAGAAAATCGGCCGCGGCCTGTGCGGCTTTCAAGTAGTGCTCGTCGTCGAGCACCTGGGCACCGGCCGCGAAAGCCGAAATCATCATACCATTCCAATTGACCAGGACTTTTTCGTCGCGTCCGGGGTGAATGCGCGCCGCGCGGGCGTCGAAGAGTTTTTTCCGGCAGCGGGCGAGCACGCGCCCGAGCTCGTCCTCGTCGACTCCCAGGACCTTCGCCGCCTGGGCATCGGTCTTCGGCCGATTGAGAATCGTTTTGCCCTCCCAGTTTCCCTCGGGGGTCACGTCATAACAGTAATTGAAGACTCGCGCGTCCTCGCTGCCGAGCAAGCGGTCGATCTCATCCTCGGACCAGACGAAGAATTTGCCTTCCTCTCTCTCGCTGTCGGCATCCTGGGTGCTGTAAAAGCCCCCCTCGGGCTGCGTCATCTCACGCAGCACATAGTCGAGCGTCTCGCGGGCCACGCGCGCGTATTCTTGTTCGCCGGTGGCCTGGAAGGCCTCGAGGTAAGCGGGAACGAGCAGGGCGTTGTCGTAGAGCATTTTCTCGAAGTGCGGCGCGAGCCAGCGTTCGTCGGTCGAATAGCGGTGGAACCCGCCGCCCAAATGATCGTAAATGCCCCCCGCGGCCATCTTATCGAGGGTCAACCGGGCGACGGCCAGCGCGTCTGCCTCGCTGAAACGACTCCAGCAGCGCAGCAACAGCCGCAGGTCGGTCGCGTGCGGAAACTTGGGCGCGCCGCCAAAACCGCCGTAGCGCCGGTCGGCGATCTCGATCAGCCGCTGCATTCCGTGGCGCAGCAGCGATTCGCCCAGATCGGTGCTGTCGCCCAGCATCCGGGCGATCCCGCGGACGTGGGTCGTCAGCTCGTGGGCGGTTTGTGCGACATCGCCGCGGCGCGTGGTCCAGGCTTTATGGACTTCGCGAAGTATGTCGCGGAATCCGGGCATCCCCATGCGCGATTCGGGCGGCCAATAGGTGCCGCCGAAAAAAGGCTGGAGCTCGGGCGTCAGAAATACCGACATGGGCCAGCCGCCGCGGCGCGTCATCAGTTGAACCGCGTTCATATAGATCTGATCGAGATCGGGGCGCTCTTCGCGATCGACCTTGATGCACACAAAATGCTCGTTCATGAGCGCGGCGATCGACTCGTCCTCGAAGCTTTCGTGCTCCATCACGTGGCACCAGTGGCAGGCGCTGTAACCGATCGAGAGAAAAATCGGCCGATCCAGATCGCGCGCCGCCTGGAGGGCTTCGGGATCCCACGGGCGCCAGTCAACCGGATTATGGGCATGCTGTCGCAAATAGGGGCTGGTTTCATGAATCAGCCGATTCGGGGGCCGCTCGCTATGGCTGGAAGAAGGGGTTGACATGCGCGCATGGTAACACGTCGCCCCACGGCGCACAAATTCTGATTCGCATCCCGTCTGGTCGCTTCATCACGATGATTCGATCGGCTGCATTGTGCGAGCGACTCGACCGGCCGGGGCCGATCGTCTATTCTTGAATTCCAAGCTTCGTTTCTCTCTCTCTCTTCGCGTGCGTCATGCTCTCGGTCAACGCGACGATCCAGATTCCCGACAGCGAGTTCGAGTTCACCTATGCGCGCAGTTCCGGTCCGGGGGGACAGAACGTCAACAAAGTGAACAGCAAAGCCATTCTGCGCTGGTCGCCTGCCGCGAGTCTCAGCCTGCCTGAAGATGTGCGCGGACGATTTTTGGCGCGATACGCATCGCGGCTCACCATCGCCGGCGAATTGATTCTGACCAGCCAGCGATCTCGCGATCAGAACCGGAATGCCGAAGATTGTCTGGAACGCCTCAAGGAAATGCTGCTGGCGGTGACGCGCAAGCCCGTGGCGCGGCGTCCCACGAAGCCGTCCCGCGGCTCGCACAAGCGGCGATTGGAGGCCAAGCGCATGCACTCCGGCAAGAAAAGAAACCGCCGCCGACCGCCGCGCGAGGAGTGAACCATGCACAGTCAAAAACCATTAAACGGCAAGCGCCTGTTGATGTTCGTCGACGACATCTACGAAGACCTCGAGTTGTGGTATCCGAAACTGCGCTTGATCGAGGCGGGAGCGCACGTCACCGTCGCCGGGCCCGAATCGGGACGCACTTATGCCGGCAAGCATGGGTACCCGTGTATCGCCGATGTGGCCATCCGCGACGTGACGGCGGACGATTTTCACGGCGTCGTCATTCCCGGCGGGTTTGCTCCCGATAAGCTCCGCCGCGATGCGAAAGTGCTCGAGCTCGTGCGTCGATTCGCGCAGGGCGGCAAGCTCGTGGCGGCGATCTGTCATGGCGGCTGGATTCCGATTTCGGCCGGCGTTTATCGAGGCGTTCGGGTCACCGGGTCGCTGGGAATCAAGGACGACCTTGTCAATTCCGGCGCACTTTGGGTCGATGCCGCCGTCGTCGTCGACCGCCACTTCGTCTCCAGCCGCAAGCCCGACGATCTGCCGGATTTTTGCGAGGGCATTTTGGCCGTGCTCAACGCAGAGAGCGCATGATGGCAGAGCCCCGTCGCAATAGTTGACCATTTTTGGTCAATCCGCACGGGCCCTTCGACGAGTGCAATAACTTGCCTACAGCAGCCCCAAATCAACCATCGCGTTGACGTCAGGCGACACTCGATTGCTCAATAGAAATCAAATCACGAAGCGCATCAGGCGCAAAATCTGCGCCGTTCGGCCAGACAACCGTACCGCACACCGCGTCCACTTTTCCTTGTGAGAAATACTCCGAGTCGCGCAGTGGCTCGAAAATTGGACCGACTAACAGCGGACTCACATCGACTGTCTTTCGAATCCCATCATTAAACGTCAACCGCAACAATCGAGGTCCACAAACAGTTGCTTCAACGACGCGCACGATCATGGCTTGCTTGCTCCTCTGGGTTATTCCAGGTTATTCCAGGTTATTCCAGACCTTCAATTGGTTCGAGTGCGCGTCCAGCTCTCGCGAGGTCCCCGTTACTACCAATATTCCAGCGGCCCGTTGGGCACTTTGATCTCTGCGGTGGGGCGCGGGTTGCGGCGTGTGCCGTGCCGGGCGCGAATTTCTTTCACAATGTCATCGAACTCGGCAATGCTCTCGAACCGTCGCAGGCGGTCTTCGAGGTCTTCTGGAATCCCCAGCCGCGCACCGGACCAGGCGGCGAATTTGCGAAACATCCGGCACGAATGAAATTCGCCGTGCTGCTCGACCATCAATTCGAAATGCCGCGAGAGAAAGCCGATCTGCTCCGCGGCAGAAGGCGCAAATTCGCGCGGTTCCAGAGAACGCTCGCGGCCGCATGATTCGGCGGGTTCATTCCCGACATTCGTGTGAGCATGTTGCAAGCGTCGAAAAATCCAAGGGTCCAGCAGCGCGCCGCGGCCTATGGCGACGGCGGCACAGCCGGTCGCCTCGCGCATTCGCCAGGCGTCGGCCGGGGAGCGCACATCGCCGTTGCCCACCACCGGAATCCGCTCGACGGCCTCGACGACGGCGCGGATGCCGTCGAGATCGACGCTTCCGCGAAATCCCTGGGCGCGCGTCCGGCCGTGAATCGTGATCGCGGCCACGCCGAGCTGCTCGAATTCACGCGCCAAAGCGGGGGCCGAAATCCGCTCGCAGTCCCAGCCTAAGCGCATCTTGACGGTGACGGGAATCGTGATGGCTTCGACGACCTGGCCCACCAACGTGCAGGCGCCGTCGACGTCGCACATGAGCCGCGCCCCGCCGCCGTGCCCGGTGATCTTCGCCATCGGGCAGCCCATGTTGAGATCGACGGCCGCGTAGCCGTGATCCTCAAGCCATTTGGCCGCCGCGACCAAATGCCCGGCGACGCCTCCATAGATCTGCACCGATAACGGCTCGTCCTCAGGATGGGTCGCCACCAGCTCGCGAGCCCAGCGGGTCCCGGCGACGAGGTGCGAAGCCTGCACCAGATCGGTCGTGGCCAGCCCCACGCCGCCGCAGGCCCGCACCACCCGGCGAAACGCGAGATGCGTGTACCCCGCCAGCGGCGCCAGAAAATACCGCGTGGCCAGCGTGCGGTCGCCGATGCGGATTCCTGACGTTTCGGCTCGATCGGCTTGACGAAACGCCGGGCCTTCCGGACCGACGATCATTGTCGATCGAGCAGAATATTGGTCGCCGTCCAAACTCTGTTCCTTCACTGCCAAATCTGTCGTTCTGTGGTTCGTGTTCCGGCAATTGGAATTCCAAGCTCGGCGAAAAGGTCCAGCAGCGCCTCCAGCGGCAGGCCGATGACGTTCGACAGACTGCCGCTCACGCTTGAGATGAATATGCTTCCCGCCCCCTGGATTCCATAGCCTCCCGCTTTGCCGCGCGGTTCTCCGGTTTGAATGTACCATTCCAGCCGACTTTCGACATCGGCGACGAACGTGACGCTCGTGCTGACGATTTGCTCAGTCTTTCGGCCATCGGGAGCGACGACGCATAAAGCGGTCAGCACCTCGTGCGTACGGCTGGCGTAGTGTTCGCGAAACCAGTGCCGGACGACGTCGGCCCACGTCTCGTCTGATGGCGGTTGACCGAGCACGAGCAGTCTTCCATCTGCCCTGCTGACGACGACCGCGGTATCAGCGGCGACGATCAACTGTGCGCGAGGCTCCTCGTCATCGCACTGGCTCAAGGCCAATTGTGCCGAGACATCGTATGCTTTTTCTCGCCCGATGTCCGCCAGGCGGATTTCGATCGCCAAACGCTCGTGCAATCCCTCGAATCCTGCTTCGTCGGCGCTTCGCGGCGGAACGACAAGAATGTGCTCGCGAGGCACGACCAGTCCCAATAGTTCCCGCCGGCGGGGAGAGCGCGAAGCGAGGACGATTTGCGCAGCGATTCGTTCGTCGGCTCCAATACTCGTCATTGCAAGCTACTTCCGCGCCAGCCAGTCTTGCAGTGCGGCGACTTCGGGAGCCGGCTTTTCCGCCAGTGCCTGCATGGCCTGCACGGCCGCCAGGCAACCCGAGAGCGTCGTGACACACGGTACTCCGTACGAGACGGCCGCTGAACGGATGCGCCCTTCGTCGGTCCGCGCTCCCTTGCCGCTGGGCGTATTGAAGATCAACTGAATCTCGCCGTTGGCGAGGTAGTCGAGCAGATTAGGGCGGCCTTCCTGCAGCTTGCGGATCGTCTCGATGGCGATGCCCGCCTCGCGCAGAACGAGAGCCGTTCCCCACGTTCCCACCAGCCGCAGGCCGAGCCGTTCCAGCACGCGGGCCGCGTCGATGAACGACTCCTTGTCCTGCCGCGCCAGGCTGATGAACACCGTTCCCGTGCGCGGGAGCGAGTTTCCCGCGGCGACCTGGCTCTTGGCAAAGGCGATCTCGAATTTCTCATCGATCCCCATGACTTCGCCGGTCGATTTCATCTCAGGCCCGAGAATAATATCGACCCCCGCAAATCGCGCGAACGGAAAAACGCTTTCTTTGACCGAGCTATAGGCGGGCCACGGTTCGCGCGTCACATTTTGTTCGGCCAGCGATACGCCCGCCATGATTTTCGCCGCGATCCGTGCGAGGGGAACACCGGTGGCCTTCGAAACGAAGGGCGACGTGCGGCTGGCGCGCGGGTTGACCTCGAGAATGTGAACTTCCTGTCTGCCGTCCACATTTTTCACTGCGAATTGAATGTTCATCAGCCCCTTGACGCGCAGCGCCTTGGCCAGCGCGTAGGTGGCCTGCTTGATTTCGTCGATTGTCGCCTGCGGCAGCGAAAACGGAGGCAAAACGCAGGCCGAATCGCCCGAGTGCACTCCCGCCTCTTCAACGTGCTCCATCACGCCGCCGATGATCGTGGCCTCGCCGTCGGAAATCGCATCGACATCGACTTCCGTGGCGTCCTCGAGAAACTTGTCGATGAGCACCGGATGATCGGGAGAGGCCTCGACCGCCTTGGTCATATATTCGACGAGCGAACTTTCGTCGTAGCAGAGCTCCATCGCGCGTCCCCCCAAAACGTAGCTGGGACGCACCAGGATGGGGTAACCGATGCGCTCGGCGACCAGCCGCGCCCCTTCGGTGTCGGTCGCAATTCCATTGGGGGGCTGTCTCAATTGCAGCCGCGCGAGGATTTCCTGAAACCGCTGGCGGTCTTCGGCGGCGTCGATCATGTCGGGGCTGGTGCCGATGATCTTGACGCCGGCCGCTTCCAGCCCGCGCGCGAGATTGAGCGGAGTCTGGCCGCCGAACTGCACGATCACTCCGTCGGGAGCCAGCCGGTCGCAGATATTGAGCACGTCTTCGGTCGTCAAGGGTTCGAAAAACAGGATATCCGACGTGTCGTAGTCGGTTGACACCGTTTCGGGATTCGAGTTGACCATGATGCTCTCGATGCCCAGCTCGCGCAAGGCGAACGAAGCCTGGCAGCAGCAGTAGTCGAATTCGATCCCCTGGCCGATGCGGTTGGGGCCGCCGCCCAGAATCATGATGCGTTTGTTTCCCGGTTTGCAGCGGGGCGTCTCATCTTCACTCTCGTAGGTCGAGTAATAGTAAGGAGTGTACGCCTCAAACTCGGCGGCGCACGTGTCGACCTGCTTGAACGTGGCTTCGATGCCCCGCGCCTTGCGATGCCGCCGGACTTCCATTTCGGTCGCGTTCCACCACCACGCAAGCTGGCGGTCG
>DATGKC010000351.1:0-2474 GCA_035294845.1 Planctomycetaceae bacterium
GAAGTGGGCGTGCACGAGAATGTCCGGATGTTCTTTATCAACATCGGGACGAGCGCCTTGTTCACGCCGCAGTCGATCGACGATTGCGTCTTTTATCTTGAGAGCGGCGAACATCGAATGATGGATGCCCAACCGCGGCGATTCACGCGGCGACCCTCGTCCGCGGAACTTTCCCTGCTTGCCGCTCGTCCGCGACGACGGCTCGACGGCTCGTTTCCCCGCTCCTTCAATCGTGGCCTGCACGGCAAGTGTCTTCGTCGAATCCAGATAATCTTCCCAGCGGACTCGGCGCGTCTGCGAGTAGAGCATTTCGGGATTCTGGGCCGCGAAATCGCGCAAGGGCCGCAAGATGCGCGAGGCCGTCCGCAGCCAGAGGCTCGCCCGGTAGAGAAACTGCATGTCGCCTTCGAAGTGCACGCCCCCGCTGACGGCGCGCACCCCTTGCGCCCCAAGCCGCTGGAGCTCAGCCGCCGTCACCGGCTCGATCCCCCGCGCCGAGACCGCGAAGTAGGTGTGATTCATGCTGGGGTCATTCCAATGGCAGCCTGTGATCGACTGCCTGGGCCGGCCGAATGAGGGCAAATACCCCAGTTTGACGAATGCATCGAGGTACGTCGATGCATATACTTGGAGTGCATAATCTGCGAAAAATGTGATTTCATCGCGTGGTCGTTCTCTTCAACACAGGTTCTTTCCCAACTTGAACTTATGCTCTCTCGGCAACGAGTCGAGAATCGCTTGCTCCGGGCGCGCCTGTCGCGATCTCTGCATTGGAAAACGCCTCAACTCACGTTCTCCAAATGACATGTGCCCATGACGGCATTATGCATGGCCCGCACCTCGGTTATGCATCCACACATGCTTATTTGCAAGTGCATTGAGGCACAGAGGGCCAGAGAGAGGCGGACCAAAATTACCACGGATTGCGCGGACGACACAGATGGGCCGGTTCATCCTAATACTCCTTACCTTCATTGTACCTCTGCCGCTCGATTTCCGCGGGGTGGCTTTTGCAGTTCGGCCGACTATAAAAAAATATCGATTTTTCAAGGAGATCCGCATTGACAAAGCGCGGCTATCGGCCCAGCGCCGCACGCGGACCATCGCGGAACTTTTCCCCTGCGGGAAGCGTCTAATATTATTGTCGAGCACGTCGTCCGCATGTCGCAGGATTTCTTATGCTCACGATGAAACGCGTGTTGCCGGCGCTTTTGTTCGCAGCCTATTCGTGGTTAGCCGTCGCCGACCAGCCTGACGCCAAGGCGCAGCGAGACGAGTCTCAGCGAGCGTTCGACGCGGGGAATTTCAAGGTTGCCTTCGACGGCTTCCGCAAGCTGGCGCTCGACCCCAAGGACGACTCGCGGCTCGTCGCCGGCGACTTGCAGACGGCGATCGCCGCATTGGAGCGACTCGGCCGTGTCGACGAAATCGACGACTTCCGTGAAGCCGCAGTCGGCGCCCACCGGCAGAACTGGCGGTTGCTGGATGCGGCCGCGACATCGTATCTGAACGTCGATCATCAGGGTTTTATCGTCGCCGGCAAGTTTTATCGCGGCGGGCGGCGCGGCGGAGGCAAATATGTGACGGCCGTGATGCGCGACCGCGTGCGGGCCTTGCAATTGATGCACGCGGCCTTGCCGTTCGCGCTCACGGACGACGATCGCAAAGCCGTCTCGCAGTTTCATCTGCGATTCGCGAACGATTTGCTGGTGGGAGGCGGTTACTACGAGCCTTGGAAGCTGCAAGCGCTGACCGACTTTTCGCAGCTCCCTGATTTCGACGAGGGCTACGTCTGGCATGGCAACACGAGCATCTGCGCGCCGGTCGATGCCGAGGGAAAACCCGTTTTCTTTCACGTTCCCAAAAATTTCGAGTCGGCGCAATCGGACGGCGAGCGCTGGCGCTGGTTTCTCTCGCAAGCCGTCGAATTCGACGCGGCGTCCCTCAACGACGTGCAGATGACGTTCGCGAATTTTTTGCGCGGGCAATTCGGCGTTCAGACGCTGGCTCATGCGGGGCGCTGGTTCAGCGATGATGACAAGAAAGACGAGAGCGGCACCTATGCGCTCAACACGCTTTCCGACGAAGAGACGATTGCGCGGCTCGCGACGGGCATCAAACGCTTCAAGCTGCCGGACGAATTCAACCACATCAAGATTTACGAGCAGGTTGCCGCCCGCGGAAAAAGTCCGCAGGGTGAAGCGGCGCTGGACGTTTTGACCCAGATTTTCGAGGACCGGCGGCAGTACGTGAAAGCCGCCGAAAGCTGGAAACGGGCTATCCGCGAATACGGGCCGGGCCGCGAGAACGTCCGGCGCCAACGCCTCGAGCAAATCGTGGGCAATTGGGGACGATTCGAAGCCGTCCCGACGCAACCCGCGGGGAAGGGAGCGACCGTCGAGTTCCGTTTTCGAAATGCAAGCAGAGTTTCGTTTGCGGCGCGAGAAGTCAACGTCGAAAAGCTGCTCGCCGAC
>DATGKC010000352.1:0-3619 GCA_035294845.1 Planctomycetaceae bacterium
CCAGACCAGCAAGAACCGCTCGGGCCAATAGCGCATGATCGTCGCCTGCCCCAAGCCGGCACGATCGGCAAGGCCTCGCGCCTCTAGGACCGTGAACGCGGCAGCCACCGACAAGGGGCCATCGACGTGCACGATCGGCGAGCGAGTGACGGCGTGGCATGCGGCCCACGCCATCGCGTATGCAAACCGGCTGCGCCTCAGGTCGCTGATGACAATCATGCGCCCGGCGGCCGCAGCCATCCTGCGCAGCATCTGTTCCGCCTGGGCGTCGTCGAGATGGTGCAAAAACAGCGAGCAGATGACAACGTCATAGCCGGCGGGAAGCGGGCCTGCGACCGCGTCGTGCAGGAAGAACCCGACGCTCCCCGCGCGCCGGCGAAGCGCCTCTTCGCGGGCATGATCGACGGCCACCGAATTGATGTCGCAGCCGTCGACCTCGACGGAGATATTGTCGCGGCCGGCCAATCGCGCCAGCCTCAATGCGACATCGCCGCCCCCGCAGGCCACGTCGAGAATTCTCAAGGGGCGGTCCAAACGCGCTTCGTGCGCCAGCCGGCGAATCGGCTTCCAGATCATGCCGCTCGTGCGGCTCAGCCAGTTGATGCGCGATAGACTCCGCAGCGCATGGTCGTGCAGCACGCGATCGAGGCCCGGCTGATCCATCAGTTCCGGCTGCCGATTCCGGGCCGCGAGCGTTGCAAAAGTTGGCGCCATATTTGTCTCGCACAACACGATGCCCACCTGGCCGACAGTACCTCCGCAACCAACGAGCTTCAATGGACTGGGCCGAACCTCCTGCCAGCGGCGCTGGAACCCCGTTGGGCCCTTTGGGGGTCGAAGAACGGGACGAACGACTCATGGGGGAATGGATGTGGTCCTTCCGCGAAACTTGCTCTTGCCGCAAATGGGGCGAATTGCGACACTTCGGCCCCCGGTTGCCGGCAAGGGGCATATTCTGCGCTCCGGCCGCAACATTTTACCTGTCCGTTTCGCGGCTCTCCATGTCGAGACCAGCTCTCTGCCTGCTGATTGTGGGCCTGTGCGGCTTGCTGTCGGGGTGCGCTTTCGGGCGCCCGGTCGTGGCGGGCAATCCGATCTTTGTTCCCGCCAGCAACGAAGACGCGGTCTGGGAACGCACCGTCGACGTGGTGCACGATTATTTCGCCATCGCCCGCGAAAACCGCATCATCGGCTCGCAACCGGGCATCATCGAGACTCGTTTCAAAGTCGGTTCCAGCGTGCTGGAACCGTGGCATCGCGACTCATATGGTCTGGAGAACCGCGTCGAAAGCACGCTGCAGTCGATTCGCAGAAAGGCTATCGTAAGCATTGCGCCCGCCCAGGGCGGTTATCTCGTCGGTGTTGAAGTCTTCAAGGAAATCGAAGACCTCCCGGGCGTTGCCAACAACACGGCCGGCGGCGCGACGTTTCATCAGGCGAACCCGCTGCGCCGCGACCTCGACCTGGTCGTTGGCCAATCGTCTCCCTCGGGATGGGTGGGGCTGGGGCGAGACGAGGCCCTCGAAAGCGAAATGCTCCGCCGCATGCAGTGGGCCTTCACGCGCTAACGCCTCACGGTTTGGCAGGTTTGGGTCCCTTGCCCAAGGGCCACAATTCCAACCGGCGGAAGAAGATTTCAGCCAGCTCGGCCTGAAGTTGAATGCGACCGGCCCGGGGAAAGGCATCGAACGCTTCATTGACCAGCGTGCCATTGACGAACGTCTGAATGTGCCCGCCGTCGCAAATCACGTCGAAGCGATTCCACTGGCCGTCCGGGCTTTCCACGTCGTGTTTGCCGCGAAAGCCGAGCTTGTCTTCCCAGTCGGGGTCGCGTCCAAACCAATTGATGCGCTGCCGGTTCTTGATGTCGAACGTCTCGCGTTTTCCGCCTTTCTGCCAGATCACCTCGCCATCGCGATCACGGCCGACTTCGCAGGTGAGCGAAAGAGGAACCGGCTTTCCGTTCTGGTCGTTCCCGGCGACGAGAATGAAATCGCCCATGCCGCCTTCGATGATCTGCACCTCGATCGACGGCATCCAGGTGCCGCCATAACCGCCGTCTGCGCCGACGCTGTGAATCAAAAGTCCCGAATCTTTGGTTCTCGATTTGCGATTGCCCCAGGTTCGCTCGCCCCACTTGAATTCCAGGACGAGGTGGTAATCGCGGTATTCATTCTTCGTCGTGAGCCCCCCCAATCCGTCGCCGGTGATGTGCAACATCTTGTCGGTGACGCGAAACACCTGCCGCGGATCGTCATATTTCGTATCAGCCAGGTAGGTGTAAAATCCCTCCAGCGATTTCCCATCGAAGAGCTTGATCGCCGAATCGGCCGGCGCGATGGGACGCGGCGGCGCCTCGTCGGCCGACAGCGCAGGCCGCATCGACAACAAGACGCACGTCAGGAAGCACACGAGGCAACGCGGATTGAACGGCATCGATGATTCTCACTGAAAATAACGGCTCTTGTTCACCCGGCGCCCGCGCCGGCATCGGCCGCCACGGCGGCCAAAACGTGGTCCCCCGTGCGAAATTGGCCCAGATCGAGCGGGCGCGCGAGCACTTCCGACAATAACCGCGGTTGCTCCTTGAGCTGAGCGGGGAGCCAGACCGAAAATCTGCTTCCCTTTCCCAATTCGCTCGAGAGCGCCACATCTCCGCCCAGAAGCTTCGACAACTCGCGCACGATCGACAGCCCCAGTCCCGTGCCGGCGTATTCGCGCGTCAGCGGGCTTTGCCGCGTGCCGGGCGTCGTGTTGCCCTGCCGGAACTTCTCGAAGATCGTTTCCTGGTCTTCGAGGGGAATCCCTACGCCGGTGTCTTCGACGACCAGCTCAAAGGTCTTCTCGTCGCGCAAAATCGCGTTGAGCTGCACGCGGCCGCCTTCGGGCGTGAATTTCACGGCGTTCGAGAGCAGGTTGTACAAAATCTGCTGGATTTTCCCCGCATCCTGCAGGAGCAATGGAAAGCGCGGGGCGACTTCGCAGGTCAATTCGATGTTGCGGCGCTCGGCGAGCGGCCGCATCATTCCCGCCAGGCGCTCGACCAGATCGCCGATCGAGAACTCGACGATGTGCAGGTCCATCTTGCCGGCCTCGATCTTGGCCAGGTCGAGAATGTCGTTGACGAGGGTCAGCAGGTCTTTGCCCGAGGTTTGGATATTGTGAACGTAGCGCTGCTGTTTGTCGGTGATGTTCTCGGCGCCCGCGAGGACTTCAGAAAATCCGAGAATGCTGTTGAGGGGCGTGCGAAGCTCGTGCGTCATCGTGGCCATGAATTCGTTCTTGATGTTGTTGAGCTCGAAGAGCTGCATGTTGGCCTGAGCCAGCTCGTCGACCTTATTGTCGAGAGCCGTGTTCACTTGCCGCAGCTCTTCCTGCACCGCAACGAGGTGCCGGAGCATGCGGTTATAGGCCTGGCTCAGCTCTTCGAACTCGTCGCCCGTGCGAATATCGGCGCGGCGGTCGAGATTTCCTCGGGAAATCGCGTCGCTGACTTCTTTCAGGTGCAGCACGGGTTTCACGATGACGTAGCGCACAATGCCATAGGCGGCCACCATCGCCAGAAACGTCGTCACGATCGCCGTCGCCAGCAAAGTTGCGTTGTTCCAGGCCAGCTCCC
>DATGKC010000353.1:0-3254 GCA_035294845.1 Planctomycetaceae bacterium
GAGCAGCGGATTTCCGCAGTTTCCATTTATTTCGAACAACCTGACATTTACATTTAACGCTTCGGGAAACGGGTTGAAGCTCGTTTCTGCCTCTCAAATTACGAGCGTTGAATTCCTGTTCGGGACAAGTGGCGCAGGCACAATTACGGCCAGGGCCACGCCTGAGCCGAGTTCGCTCGCACTTGCTGGAATCGGTGTCGTTGGACTGGCCGGCTACTGGCGGCGGAAAAAGCGCCGCGTGGCGACGTCGGTATTGCAGGCCTGATCCTGCTCGATCGGCTCGTGCTTTCTGCGATTTCATGGTCGCATCACCCGCGGTGACGGTCTGCCGCTCGACTTCCTGGAACCGGGCTTCGCCTCGGTGAACACTGCGTCCCTGTGTTCCAATTCTGTTTTGCGCTCGACAGCTCGCCGGGAAGGGTCAATCTGTAAATCCGCGCGTATCCGCGAAATCCGCGGTTATTTGTCTTTTTTAATTGTTTTGGGTTGCGGCCTTTCGCCCCGCTGGGAAATCCGTTCGTTAGAACTCTGTCGTTTGAAAGCGGATCGGCCGAGCGCCTTACAGCGAAAGGACATGCAACTATTTTTCGTCTCTGGTGCGAATCGGCGCGTGTTGGGATTGTCGAAATCGAATTTCGGCGCGCAGAATTAATATAGGGACAAATTCGCATGCTGTCGCTCGAATCCGGTGCCGAAGTTCAACCTGCCCCGTTCCCCAAGGGCCGATTCCCCATGTCGAAGCCGATGAAGATGGCGCCTTTCGCGTTCCAGAGACGAGGCGGCTATGGAGATGTCGACGGGCAGATCGGCCGCGCGGCGTTGATGTTCTTTGGGCGCACTTGAGTGCCTTTGAACGGATCTCGCGGAATATTGACGTTTTTGAGCCTGCGCCGTTGGCGTTCTTTGTGGTGTTCTTTGTGAATATCTTTGGGACTGCGCTTGACGTTCTTTGGTGCATTTCGCTTGACGCGACGGCCTTTCGCCTTTAACATCGTATCGCAAGAATTGATATTAAGGCGCTCGCACTATCATTTCTTCTTATAGTCTCTCGAAAGTCTGCTCGTTCCATGCACTTGAGGTTCGTCGAGATTTTCTGCGACGTCGCGCAGCGGCGCAGCTTTTCCAAAGGAGCCAAAGCGCATAATGTCTCGCAGTCGGCAGCCAGCCAGGCAGTAAGCCTGCTCGAAAAGCGGCTCGGGACAAAGCTCATCGACCGCTCCAAGAGGCCCCTCGACCTCACGCCCGCGGGAAAGGTCTATCTCGAAGGCTGCCGCGAGCTGCTCGAACGCTTCCGCGCCATCGAAGATCGCGTGCAGGCGATTCAAGATAAAGTGGCAGGTCCGGTGCGCGCTGCGGCCATTTATTCGGTCGGCCTCATGCAGATGGAACTGTTCGTCCAGCGGTTCGAAACGCTCTATCCCGATGCTGTTATTCGGCTCGAATACCTGCACCCCGACCGCGTTTATCAGCAAGTGCTCGACGACAAGGCCGATATCGGTCTTGTTTCATACCCCAGGCACGGGGGTGAGATCGTCAGCATCGATTGGCAAAAGCAGCCGATGGTGTTGGTGGTTCCTCCGGCGCATCGTCTGGCCGGCCGCCGGAGCATCCCGATTTGCGAGTTGGACGGCGAGGACTACGTCGGCTTCACGCACGAGCTGACGATCCGCCGCCAGGTCGATCGCCAGCTCAAGCGCTCGCGCGTCGCTGTCCAGGTCGTGCACGAATTCGACAACATCGAAACGATCAAGCGGGCGATTGAAATTGGCTCGGGCGTGGCCCTTTTGCCGCAGCCGACGGTGCGGAGGGAAATCGCATCCGGGACCCTGGCGGCCATCGAGATTTCGGATGTAGACCTTTTCCGGCCGCTGGGAATCGTCCACAAGCGTCATAAACAACTGACAACCGCGGTGCAAAAATTCATCGAACTCTTGCAGCAGGAAGACTCGTTGCCGGCCTCGGGCGAGCCGGCGCACGCGCTTTCGCGCAACGGCCAAAAGCCCAATGGGCGCCCACTTGTCGGCCCGCCAAAGGGCGAGTTGTCTTCGGCTCGCCGGCGCAGAAAAGTCAACCGGGCTTGACGACCGCAGCCGGTCTAGAGCCCGATGTTCCCGCTCGGCGCATCCTTAGGATTTCAACCGTCCGTCGAAAAGAGAGTGATTTATGGCGCATTCCCCGCATTACCGCAGCCAACCGCCCCAGGCGCAAGGGCTGTACGATCCGAAGCACGAGCATGATGCCTGCGGCGTGGGGTTTATCGTTAATGTGGCTGGAAATAAGTCGCACCGATTGGTGCGCGACGCGGTGCAGATTCTGATCAATTTGCAGCACCGCGGGGCCTGCGGCTGCGAAGACAACACCGGCGACGGCGCGGGAATCATGTTGCAAGTGCCGCACCGGTTTTTGAGCCGCGTCTGCGGCGACGTGGGCATCACACTTCCCCCGCAGGAAGGGGATTGGGGCGTGGGCATGGTATTTTTGCCCAGCGAGCCCAAAGAGCGGCGCTATTGCGAAGAGATATTCGAACGCGTCATCGCCGAAGAGGGGCAAGAGCTTCTGGGCTGGCGCGATGTGCCCGTCGACAACTCGCTCCTGGGAGCGACGGCGCTCAAAGTCGAGCCGGCGATCCGCCAGGTGTTCATTGGCCGCGGCGCATCGACGGCCGACAAGGCGGCGTTGGAATGGAAGCTGTACGTGATCCGCAAACGAATGGAAAAGCTGATCGCCGACAGCCCCCTGGCGCAGAAAGATTTCTTCTACGTGTCGAGCCTCTCGACCCGCACGATCGTCTACAAGGGCCTCTTGCTGGCGACGCAGATTTCAACGTTCTACCGGGATTTGAGCGATCCCGACATGGAATCAGCCATCGCCATGGTCCATCAGCGCTACAGCACGAACACGTTTCCGACCTGGGACCTGGCTCACCCCTTTCGCTATCTGGCCCACAACGGAGAAATCAACACGCTCCGCGGTAATCAGAACTGGATGCGGGCCCGCCAGACGATGTTCAAGCACCCGGTCTTCGGGGCCGACATTCCCAAACTCTTTCCGATCATTCCCGAAAGCCTGAGCGACTCGGCCGCATTCGACTGCGCACTCGAATTGCTCTCGGCGACGGGACGCTCGCTGCCGCACGCCATGATGATGATGATTCCGGCGGCCTGGGACGGCCACGAATCGATGCCTGACGACGAAAAGGCCTTCTACGAATATCACGCGTGCCTCATGGAGCCCTGGGATGGGCCCGCCTCGAT
>DATGKC010000354.1:0-5948 GCA_035294845.1 Planctomycetaceae bacterium
AGGTGTCGGCGACATTCGATTTCTCGCCCGACTCGTCGGTGAGCCAGATTTCGTAGTAGCCGGTCGTGCGCGGCTTGAGATGCTCAGCGACACGGTCGGCCATGGCCTGCATTTCGCGGCGGACGGGGCTGTCGTTGTAGGGAGCCGGGCAGCACATCACGTTGCGCTCAACGTCGCCGCACGCGGCCAGCGTCGTCAGCTTGATGTCGTTGATGGCCCGAATCGACGCCTTGAGGTTCTGCTTTAACACGCCGTGCAACTGGAAGCCCTGTCGTGTCGTGACGCGCAACGTGCCATTGCCGAAACGCTCGCACAGGTCAAGCTCGGCCAGAAATTGCTGTGCGGTGACTTTTCCCCCGGGAATCCGCGTGCGGACCATGAACATGAATTCCTTCCCCCTCGGCGTTCCGTCGGGGTTCTTTTCATGCCGGTGGTCGCGGTTGTCCTGCTGGTACGAACCGTGAAACTTGATGAGCTGCTCGCTCTCGTCGCCGAACGGCTTTTGCCCCTCGGCCGTCGCGGCGGCCAATTCGGCGGCAATCGTCCCGCGCAACTGACGGCTTCCCGCTTTGAGCGCTTCATTCTTATGCAACTTGGGCTCTTCCGACATTCAAAATGGCTCCGCAGGCAGGCGCCGAGCGCCGGGACGTTTTAAGACCCCCTATGTTAGTGGCTTCTGGATTCTTTGGGTAGGCGATTCGGCGCAATCTTCTGCGCGATGAGGCCGGCGATGAAACCTCCCTTGAACCCGGCGTCGATATTGACGACCGTCACGTTCGCGGCACAGCTATTGAGCATGCCCAACAGCGCCGCGATGCCTCCGAAACTGGCGCCGTAGCCAATGCTCGTGGGGACCGCGATGACCGGGCAGGCAACATGGCCTCCCACGACCGAGGGGAGCGCTCCTTCCATACCGGCCACGACCACGATCGCGTCGGCTTCTTCGAATCGGTGCTTCTGCGCCAAAAGCCGCTGCGGACCGGCGACCCCCACGTCGACGATCAAATCGACTTGGCATCCCATCCAGAGGGCCGTTTCGACGGCCTCTTCCGCAACAGGCAGGTCGCCCGTTCCAGCCGTGATGACCACCACGCGTCCAACGCTTGCCGTTCCCGGGGCGATCTGTGACACGTCGGGTGGATTTGGCGAGAGTCGAATAGTGCGAGCCGTCGCGTTGTGCTGCGCCGCGGGAAAAATCGCCAACAGCTCAGCGGCCTGTTCGGCCGACAGACGAGTCGCCAGGCAACTTTGGCCGTGTGCAAGTTGCACGCGAAAGACGTCGGCGATCGCCTCGGTTGTCTTTCCCGGAGAGAAAACGACTTCCGGATAGCCGCAGCGCCGCAGTCGATCGAGGTCGACCTGTGCGGCCGGCGTGTGTCCCGTCACCGGCGCCGCGGGCGCCAGCTCTAGCAAAGCTTGAGCAATGTCGATCTCGCCGCGCTGAAACCGCGCCAATAACCGCAGCCGATCGTCATCGCTCACGCAAATTTCCCCCAGGCGGCGCTCGCCGCCATTTTTCACCATCATTTCGACTTACGTGTAATAGTATCCAATCTCCAGGCGATTGGTTAGGATGGAAATCCCGAACGCTCGACGCGATGTCGCAGCCGAAGCCGCACCCCTGGAATCACACCGCCTGCCCGAGGGATTAGAGATGCCCGAACGAGTCGATGATCCCGTTTTGCGCAGTGCGAAACGCGAGGGGCTCGTGGTTCTGGCCGCGTGGCTGGCGGCGATGACTTATACGGTGGGCTACTGCTACCTGCACGGTTATGGCCGCACCGCCGAAAGCCTGACGTTCGTCTTCGGGTTTCCCGACTGGGTTTTCTGGGGAATCGTGGCACCGTGGCTGGTCTGCGTCGCCTTCTCGTTTTACTTCGGCGCCACTTTTGTTCGCGACGAAGACCTGGGTGAAGAGCTGCCGGAGCAGGAAGACGAGCTCGGCCTGGGGGGAGGCTGATGATTCGCGTCGCGCATCCAGTTCTCGCGGTGTCGGCGTCGGAACCCAGCGTAGGGTACGGGGCGCTCGCTGCGCTGATTGTATTTATCGCGGCCTCGATGTGGATCGGCCTGCTCGCCAACAAAGCGATGCAGTCGGGCACGTTCATGAAGGGGTTCTTTCTCGGAAACCGCGGTCTGGGGGCGTGGGCGCTGGCCCTCACCGCGACGGTCCAGAGCGGCGGGACGTTTATGGGCTTTCCGTCGCTGGTCTACACTCATGGCTGGATCGTCGCTCTCTGGATCGCCGGTTACATGGTGGTGCCGATCACCGGGTTCGGCGTGTTGGGAAAGCGGATGGCCCAGTTGTCGCGGCGAACGGGGGCCATCACGGTCCCCGATCTGTTTCGCGCCCGGTTCAATAGCCCGGCGCTCGGTTTGGCCGCGTCGCTTTTCATCATGTTTTACATGGCGTTCATGATGGTGGCGCAGTTCAAGTCGGGCGCTCTCGTCATGAAATTGGCCTGGCCCAGCAGCGGAACATTGGCTCTTTCCGAAGACGCGCCCGCGTTTGAATTGACGACCCAAAAACTGCACGAGCTCGACATTCCGGCAGAGGCGGCCGGCAAGCTGACGGCGTTGGTCGACCAGCGTTTCAGCACGATCGACGAGGCCAAAGCAACGCTGGCCGAACTTTTGACAAAGGACGAGCTCGATCGCCATTGGGCAAAAATCCTGGTAGCCGGACAGCCGATCGACTGGCTGTTCTACATCGGCCTGGGCATTTTCACGGTAACGGTGGTCGGATATACGCTGCTGGGAGGGTTCCTGGCGGCCGTCTGGACCGATCTTTTTCAAAGCGTGATGATGCTCATCGGCGTTCTGGTGCTGTTCGTTTTGGCGGTCTCGCTGGCCGGCGGGATGGAAGCGGCGACGCGAGACGCGGTCGCGAACACGAGCTCCGACTTTGCATTCGGTCCGGGATATGATCCCAAGCACGAGGGGCGAGCGTATCTGCCGCTGGGACTTGCCTTTTCGTTCTTCTGGGTCTGGGTCTATGCCGGTCTAAGTTCTCCCGCCGGGATGGTGCGCGTCATGGCCGGCAAGAGCACCGAAGTGATTCGCAAGTCGATCTATCTGCTCAGCGGCTACAACCTGCTGATTTACCTCCCATTGGTCGTGATTTGCGTGTGCGGACGGGCGCTCATCCCCGACCTGCCGCCGGGGAAAACCGACGAAATCATTCCCCGGCTGGCGCTGCTCACGACGGCCAAATTGACCGGCGGCTCGTTCATCGCCGGTTTGATTCTCGCGGCCCCGTTCGGAGCGGTGATGGCGACGGTCAGCTCGTATCTCGTCGTGCTCGCCTCGGGGCTGGTGCGCGACGTCTATCAGCGATTTATCAATCCCGAGGCCGGGACGCATGAGTTGCGGCGGCTGTCGTACCTGGCGATGGTGATCGTCGGCGCCGTCGCCGTGGCCGCCAATATCCGCCCCGTCGATTACCTGCAGGCGATCGTTGTTTTCAGCGGAACGGGGGCATCGGCCACCTTCTGCGTTCCCGCGCTCATGCTCGCCTTCTGGCGGCGCACGACCGTTGCTGGAATGTTGGCCGCGATGATCGGCGGCACGGGAACGATGGTCACTCTTTATGCGCTTGGAATTGCCGGCTTGGGCGAAGAGACCTTGATTGGCCCGGTCACAAAGTTTCACCCCTATTTTCTGCTGGGCATTGATCCATTGTTGTGGGGGCTGTCGGTTTCGTTCGCAGCGGGTATTCTGGTCAGCCTGTGCACGCGTCCCCCTGATGAGTCGCTCGTATCACGGTTATTTGACGCTGAGCAAAACATCGAGAGCCCATCTTCATGACGCCTGAATTGAACCGCGATCTTGTCGACCACGCCCCAGGCAGCGCAGATTCTGTGAGGCTGACGCACGGCCAATGGATGACGCTTCTGGCCGCGTTTCTGGGCTGGATGTTCGACGGCTTCGAGATGGGAATCTTTCCACTCGTGGCTCGCCCCGCGCTGGCCGACATGGGCTACTCGGGGGAAGTGGGGAAGTGGATGGGTTATGTGACGGCTCTGTTTCTGCTGGGTGCGGCTGGAGGAGGACTCGTATTCGGCTGGCTGGGCGACCGCATCGGCCGCGTCCGGGCCATGTCGCTGAGCATTCTGACCTATTCAGTTTTTTCCGGATGTTGTTACTTCGCCACAGAGCCGTGGCACCTGGGCGCCCTGCGGTTTCTTTCTGCCCTGGGCATGGGGGGCGAGTGGTCGCTGGGCGTGGCTTTGGTCATGGAGTGCTGGCCCGAGCGGTTTCGCCCCTGGCTGGCGGCGGCGATCGGCGCGGCGTCGAACGTCGGTTTCGCGCTCATTGCCGTCGTGGGGCTCGTGCATCCCATTACGACCGCTGAGTGGCGGTGGGTCATGCTGGTCGGCGCAGCCCCGGCACTATTGACCTTTTTCATCCGGCTGTTTGTTCCCGAATCGGAGCGCTGGAAGGAATCAGTCAGCGCCTCTGTCTCGCGGCCGCTCAGCGAGATTTTTTCACCGGCCCTGCTCAAAACCACGATTCTTGCCATTTCGTTCGCCAGTGTCGCCTTGATCGGGACCTGGGGCTCGGTGCAATGGGCGCCACTCTGGGCCGATCAAATGACCGGCGGCACGGTGCCCCACGCCAAAGCCATGACCGGGCTGGTCTCTGGCATCGGCGCGATCTTCGGCTGCATCGCCGGCCCGCTGTTGGGAAGCGCGATCGGGCGGCGGCCTACTTATTTCTGCCTGTGCCTGCTCTCGCTTCTGACCTGCGGATTCCTGTTTCGCGCATTCGACGAGTACGGCGCCGAGTTTTTGCTGACGGTGGGCGTTGTGGGAGCGTGCACCGCGTCGTTCTACGGCTGGCTCCCCTTGTATCTTCCCGAACTTTTTCCCACGCGCGTCCGCGCTACGGGTCAGGGTATCAGCTACAACTTCGGCCGCATTCTCGCGGCCGCCGGAGCTCTCGCGCAGGGCAGCCTGGTCGGATACTTTGGCGGCAGCTTCGCCAAGGCAGGGGCCATCGTGACGCTGATTTATGTCATCGGGATGGTCCTCATCTGGCTGGCCCCCGAGACGCGGGGCAAGCCGCTCCCGGATTGAGCGCATTCATTTTCAGTCCGGCGCGATGTGCCAGAAATTGCTGAGATGCGCGGCGCATCCCTTCGGGTGGCCCGTCCGTCCCGTTAGGGCGGGCGGGTCGCAAAGCGACAAGAGGCCATGCCATTCGCGCTCGCGACAAGTTGATCTTCTGCAAATACTGCGGCACGGCGCGCCACTCACTGCCCCGGCCCAGTCAGGTCGCTCCCCCCGTTTTCACTTTCCACCCCGGTTCGGTGACCGGCGCCTGGGCGGGCGGTTCGACGAGTTTGCCGTAGAGATCAGGTCGTCTGGCGCGCAGGTATCGCTGGCCGCTGGAAACGGCAATCTTTTCGGCCGTGCAAAGGCCGACGATTACGCCGTCACCCAACTCGCGGCACTCGGCCAGCACTTCGCCGAAGGGGTCGAGAATCATGGCGTTCCCCGGGCGGACCTCGTCGTGGTCAAGACCGACGGCATTGGCGAACACGGCATAGATTCCGTTTTCCCAGGCCCGCGCCGGGAGCCAGCGCATAAGCCAACCGCGCCCCTTGGGCCCGTCGAACTCCAACCGCAGCGGAACCGGATCGCGCTCGCGGTTGTCCCAAAATTTGCGATCGACGACGCCGCGTCCCGGCATCGTCGAAGGGAGGCAGCCGGTCACGTGCGGCATGAAGACCACTTCCGCCCCCATCAGCGCCGTAATGCGAACATTCTCGGGCAGGTTGTTGTCATAGCAAATCAGAATTCCGAATTTGCAGCCCAGAAGCTCGAAGACGGTGTATTCCGAACCGGGCGTCAAGTACCGGTTGACGAATGTGTGCAGCTTGCGATGCCGGGCCACGACGCCCTCGCCCGTCGCACACACAACCGTGTTGTACACTCGCCCCCCTT
>DATGKC010000355.1:0-2645 GCA_035294845.1 Planctomycetaceae bacterium
ACCTCGGCGACTGGTGCTGGGTGGCCCACGGCTGCGAGCGGGCCATGCGCGACGCGCTCAAACAAGCGCTGCAGGGGCGTGCCTGATCTTTCCGCTTACGTAGGATGACCACGCAGACTCCGCCATATCTATTTACGCTGATGCGTTTTGACGATACACTTTTTATGACGATGTGCCGGTGACCTTAGGCGGTAGTTCGATCGATTGATCCTTTGATTGCTGAGCCGGCATCGATTAGGAGCACCCGATGTTTTCCATCCTCGGCCGAAAGGTCCGCCTGTGCGACGGGATCACGCGCCGCGAAGTCATGCGCATCGGCGGCTTGGGATTCACGGGGCTCATGTGCTCGGATTGGCTGAGAGCTCAAGCCGCAGCCGAGCTCTCCACTCGAGCCGGCGCGCCTGCGGCGGGCAGTTTCGGCAAGGCCAAAGCCTGCATCCTGATTTACAGTTACGGCGGGCCTTCGCATCTGGACACGCTCGATCTGAAGCCTGAGGCGCCGCTGGAAATCCGCGGCGAATTTCAACCCATCGCCACGCGCGTTCCGGGAACTTCCATCTGCGAGCATCTGCCGCGTCTGGCGGCGCTGGCCGATCGCTATGCGATCATCCGCTCGGCCGGCCATCGCGACAATGACCACGCGATTGGCGCTTACCTTGTGCTGACCGGATATTCGCATCCCAAGAACTCGGTACTGGGCATTGAGCCGCCGGCCAGCCCGCAGGACCTGCCGTCGGTGGGTTCGGTCGTGAGCAAACTGCGTGCGGCCCAGGAGGCGATGTTTTCCTACGTGACGCTCGGCGATCTGCGGCACCTGGGAAATCACGACAGCATGGGACAGAACGCCGGATGTCTGGGAAAGGCCTACGATCCGTTTACAGTCCCCTTCAAGCGACCGGGGAATGGCGAGCTCGACATGAGTCTGGTGGCTTCGGTGCTGGGCGAGGCCGACGGGGCGCGTCTGGGGCGGCGTCGGCAATTCCTCGACGTCATCAGCCGAGCCGCTCCGGCGCTCGATGCCACGCACAATGTGCGGGCCATCGACAATTTTTCGCGAAAGGCCTTCGAGCTGTTGTCGTCAAAGGCCAGCCGCGACGCTTTCGACCTCCTGCAAGAGCCGCAGCCGATTCGCGACGCTTATGGGGCGGACCCCTTCGGCAAAAACTGCCTTTTGGCGCGCAGACTGGTGGAAGCGGGGGTGCCTCTGGTGACGCTCTACTCGGGCGGCAATCGCGATTGGGACACGCACAACGACAACTTCCGCAATTTGAAAAACACGCTGCTCCCGCCGACCGATCGAGGTGTGTCGGTGCTGCTGGAGGATTTGGAATCCAGAGGGCTGCTGGATCAGACGCTTGTCGTCTGGATGGGTGAGATGGGCCGCACGCCCCTGATCAACAAAGGCGCGGGGCGCGACCATTGGTCGTTCTGCTTTTCGCTTCTGATGGCAGGCGGCGGGATTCGCGGGGGACAAGTCTACGGCACGTCCGATCGTGGCGCGTCGTATCCCGCTCAGAACCCCGTCAGCCCGGCCAACATTGCAGCGACGATTTTCCATTGCCTGGGCATCGACTCTCACGGCCACGTCCAGGACCAGGCGGGTCGGCCGCTGATCATCAGCGCCGGCGAGCCGATCTCAGCGATCTTGGCTTGACGCGCCGTCTGGTGAATTCCCCTACGCGCCAATTGAGATTCGCGGCCGGATTATTTCGCCGGCGAAGCCCGTTGGGCCAGCAGCAATTGCAGCGTGCAGCCGCCGGCCAGGCCCACGAGCGCGATCAGAAAGCAAACCGCGGCGAACAGCGTTTGAGCGCCGTCGGACGCTCCCCAGAGCCTCAGAGCGCCAACAACGGCGCCCAAGGCTGACGCCAGATAGCAAATGAGACTCACGACTCCAGACCAGACCTCGACGAGAGATCGCGGCTTCGCCATGGACACCGGCTCCCGGTAATCTTCGAATTGCGCCGGACGTGACGGGACCTTCTTTTTCTTAGTGATGGGAGGCTCGAGGGCTGTCTCGCGATCTGATTCGAGCACCGCCTCGGCCGGCAGCGGCAAGTCGGTCGCAAGAGTGCCGACCATCACATCCATCTCGTTGATCGCCAGCTCCGTCTGGCGCGGCGCGCGGTCGAACAGTCCGACCACGTCGGCGGCTCGAATCCATTTCCCGCCGCGCCCCTTGCGAACTTCGTCCACTGCGGCGAGGCGACCGGCGCCGGCGAGCTTTTTCAACTCTGTCGCCGTGAGCGGCCCGAATTCATTCGGACCCGAGCGGTAAAAGAATTCCGCCATCGTCGCACCCGATCAAGCCAGCCCGCTTATCGAGAGACCCAGAATCGGCCGTTAGCCTATCGGAGCGCGGCCCGCAAAGCAAATAAAATATGCGAGAGATTTGCTGATGTTGCCTATTGCCCTCGCGTCCGCCCGTTCGCGCTATGCGAGAATTCAACTGTGTGCCTGGTTGTTCGTTCCATTGCAGGCGCATTTGGACTCGGCTAAAATCTGTGTACAATCGCCGCAAAGCATTTGATGACAAGGAGTTTCCGCGGGTGTAGCTCAGTGGTAGAGCGCTGGCTTCCCAAGCCTGCTGTCGTGGGTTCGATCCCCATCACCCGCTTTTTGAAAGCTGTCAATGACAGCCCACG
>DATGKC010000356.1:0-4488 GCA_035294845.1 Planctomycetaceae bacterium
CAGTGGCCTTCGAGGCCAGCGCGCTCGAACGACTGACTCTGGGATTCATCTCAATAACGACCATTCGCCCCGTTTTCGGCTCGATCGCGAACTGCACGTTCGAGCCACCGGTCTCGACCCCGATTTCGCGCATGATGGCGATCGTGGCGTCGCGCATCCGCTGGAATTCCTTGTCTGAGAGGGTCTGCGCCGGCGCGACGGTGATCGAATCCCCCGTGTGCACGCCCATGGGATCGAGGTTTTCGATCGAGCACACGATCACGACGTTGTCGGCCATGTCGCGCATGACCTCCATCTCGAATTCCTTCCAGCCGATCACCGATTCTTCCAGCAGCACTTCGCCCACCGGCGACATGGCGATTCCGCGCGCCACCTTCGATTCGAACTCGTCGCGGTTGTAGGCGATTCCGCCCCCCGAGCCCCCCAACGTGTAGCTGGGGCGGATGACCATCGGCAGCCCGATGTCGCGCAGCGCTGCGCGGGCCTCGACCAGGTTGTGCACCGTGACGCTTCGCGGCACGTCCAGGCCGATCCGCAGCATGGCCTGCTTGAACGATTCGCGCCCTTCGGCTTTGGCGATGACTTCTTCTTTGGCGCCGATCAACTCGCAGGAAAGCTGCTTGAGAATCCCGCGGCGAGCCAGGTCCATCGCCACGTTGAGGCCCGTTTGCCCACCCAGCGTCGGCAAAAGCGCGTCGGGGCGTTCTTTCTCGATGATCTTCTGGACGTATTCCCAGGTAATCGGCTCGATGTACGTGCGGTTGGCCATCTCCGGATCAGTCATGATCGTGGCCGGGTTCGAATTGACCAGCACCACTTCGTAACCGTCCTCGCGAAGCGCCTTGACGGCCTGCGTCCCGGAATAATCGAACTCGCACGCCTGCCCGATCACGATCGGGCCGGAGCCGATAATCAGAATCTTCTTGATGTCGTTGCGGCGGGGCACTTGGAATCAGACTCTCTGAACGGCTGACGAATCGACTGGACGCGCCACGGACTTTCCGACCGCGCCCGCACGCTCGAAGCTCCTAAAGACCATTCCGCGCGCAGACCGGTTGCCGGTTTGGCCGTTAGTTTTGACAGGCTTCCAGCCTGCACTCGGAATCAAGGACGGCAGCCGGCGACGACGGTCTCACCGCGCGGACGTGGCCAACGGGCGGGGAAACTGATCTAGATTAGCAATCAGGACTGAAACAGAAAAGCCTGCGGCTGCACGGTGGTCCGTCAACGGCTGTCGAAGTTTCCTCCTTGAACTCGTGCCGATGCTGGGACGATTGCGGCGCGAATGCTCATTTCGGAATGACCCAGGGACAACGCTCATCGAGCAACTTGTGAAATTTCACGCTGACAAATCTTTTTTTCGGCGTTCGACCAATCCCATCCCCTCCAGGATTTTTATGTCGCGCACGATCGCCTGCGCGCTCACCCTTGCGTAGCGCGCGGCAACGTCGGGGCTGATTGATCGGAGTTTGCTGATTTCAACCCCCGTCGGACCGAATCGCCAGAGATCCAGCGCGACTTGCCTTTGCCGATGGGCAGCTTTCCCGCCTTGGGATTCAAATTGGGAATAAACGTGCTCTTTCCAGGTGGCGTTCCATTGATGCGAATTGAGGTGGTCGATTTGCTGCTGAAGCCCGTCGGCCATGCCGCGCACCGCGTAGTCGAGAAACGCGAATAAATCGCCGCCGGACGCGCTGGCAAAATCGAGTTGGCGGTAATATTCCAGCCGCGTCTGGTTGTAATGGCTGCTGAGAAGATGCGCCGCGGGAAGGGGCGCGCCGGCGCCCAGCAGAATCTTGAATTCGACGAGGCGCGCCGTCCGCCCATTCCCGTCGCTGAAGGGATGAATCCAGGCAAAATACAAATGCGCGATCGCTGCCCGGAGCACGCCGTAGGCCAGCTTGTTTTCGTCGTCATGCAGCCAATCGTCCGAGTTGATCCAATCGCAAAGCCTGCGCAAAAGGTATTCGCAATCCTCGCGCGGCGCCCCTCGGTAGCGGCCCACGGTTAGATTGTGCGTCGGAATTTCGCCGGGAATTTCGCCCTTCCGCCGCGGCAAGCGGTGCAAAACCTTTCGGTTCAGCTCGCAAAACTCATCGAATGAGAGGGCGCCGCTTGCGTCCACGTTGATCGTTTCAACAATGGCATTGCACGCGGACACGATGTTCAAAATCTCCTGTCTCTCATAATCGCGCGACGGCGGGATTGTCGCGCGCCCTTCAATGATCTCGCGGACCTCTCGCTCGCTCATCGAATTGCCCTCGATGGCGGTCGTCGCCGTCACGCCTTTGGCAAGAAAAATCGTTTGCAGCTCTTGAAGCATCGCCGGAGGCAATAGCGTGTTCGCCACGTGCGCGCATTTGGATTGAACCGCTCCCAGGTTCATCCAGGTGGAGGGCCGAAGCTTTCGAAGATCGCAATGAAAGGAAATCCAGGGGTGCGTTGATTCATATTTTCGAGCATGTTTTGATGAATAGAATGAACGCACCCGCGCTTTTGTAACAACCGTTCTGGAAATGGTTTGTGTCATCACTAGGTGCGATTCAATGAGATGCTTGAAGCCAAGAATGATGGCAATTCTGATAAGATTATTGACGCCGCAGCGGAAGTCGTCAACTGCGCAAAATCAAGCCAGAATTTCTTTGACCACCGTCCCGTGCACGTCGGTGAGCCGGTGATAGCGGCCCTGGAATTTGAACGTCAGCCGCGTGTGATCGATGCCCAGGCACGAGAGGAGCGTGGCGTGCAAATCGTGGACGTGCACCGGATTCGACTCGATGTTGTAACAGTAGTCGTCGGTCCGGCCATACGAAATCCCCGGCTTGATGCCGCCGCCGGCCAGCCACAGCGTGAAGCAGCGCGGATGATGATCGCGGCCGTAGTTGTCGGCCGTCATTTTCCCCTGGCAGTAAACCGTGCGGCCGAACTCGCCCCCCCACACGACCAGCGTGTCGTCCAATAGGCCGCGCTGCTTCAAGTCGTTGATCAAGGCTGCCGAGGGTTGATCGGTGTCGCGGCACTGGCCGACGATCTGCTTGGGCAGATTTGTGTGCTGGTCCCAGCCGCGGTGGAAAAGCTGCACGAACCGCACGCCGCGCTCGACCAGCCGCCGCGCCAACAGGCAATTGGCCGCGAATGTTCCCGGCTTTTTCGAATCGTCGCCGTACATTTCGAATACGTGTTCGGGTTCCTGGGCGACGTCGATGAGCTCGGGGACGGAAGTCTGCATGCGGTAGGCCAACTCATACTGCGCGATGCGCGTGGAGATCTCCGGGTCGCCCACCTCTTCGAGCTTGAGCTGATTGAGCTGCGACAGGTCGTCGAGAAACCGCCTGCGAGCCGGTTGATCGAGCCCGGCCGGATTCGATAAATACAGCACCGGGTCTCCCACTGAGCGGAACTTGACGCCTTGATACTTGGAGGGCAAAAAGCCGCTTCCCCAGAGGCGATCGTACAGCGGCTGATCGTTGGGATTGCCGCTTCCCTGAGAGATCATCACCACGAATGCCGGCAAATCGCGGTTGTCGCTTCCCAGGCCGTAAGCCAGCCACGACCCGATGCTGGGCCGGCCCGCCAGTTGCGCGCCGGTTTGGAAAAATGTCACCGCCGGATCATGATTGATCGCTTCGGTGTGCATCGACTTGATGAAGCACAGCGAATCGGCGACTTTGGCCGTGTGAGGCATGAGCTCGCTCACCCAGGCGCCGCTTTCGCCGTGCTGCTGAAAGCTGTATTTGCTGGGCGCCACGGGAAAACTCGTTTGCGACGACGTCATCCCCGTCAGCCGCTGCCCTTTGCGGATCGAGTCGGGCAATTCGCTCGCGCGTAGATCGGCCAGCTTGGGCTTGTGGTCGAAGAGGTCCAACTGGGAGGGGGCACCCGACTGAAAAAGATAAATCACCCGCTTGGCCTTCGCGGGGAAATTCGGGAAACCGTCCAGCCCCCCGGGCCCAGACGGCTCGCCTTTCGCGCCGGAAACCTTCTCGGCGCCGGAATTCTCAGCGAATAACTTCGGTTCCAGCAGCGAAGCCAGGGCGATGGACCCCAACCCCAGGCCGGCGGTTCCAAAAAACGTCCGCCGCGAAAGTGTTTGCCGAACTTCAAGCAGTGGGTGCATGCATCGACTCCGGTTTCATTCAAGCAGGCTGCATTTTCGAACCGCGGTCGGCCGCGTGGTCGGACACACTCATTGCCCGGACTCCGCCAGCAATCCTTCCAACCGTGCCGACAACTCCGGCGGCATTTGAGTTAACAGGCCGCGGGTCACCAGTCCCACGTCGATCATGTCGCGCAGATGCACGCGATCTTGATCGCGGTTGGCCATCAATTTCATTCGCACTAATCCCGCCAGCGACACCGCCGGCTTGCCGGGCTCCAAAAATTCGATTTCATCGAGGGTCGGCGATGCTTCGGGATACTCCGGCCGAACCCTTTCCCCTGCCCACAGGAGATGCACCGACCGGCGCGGGTTGGGATCGTCCCGGTCCA
>DATGKC010000357.1:0-6199 GCA_035294845.1 Planctomycetaceae bacterium
AAGGGGGGGCCGGGGGGGTCGCGTGGAAAGTGATACCCGCCCTCATCGGTGATGTCGTCGTACCTTACAAATGACTACAAAAGAAACCGTCAAGTAAAGCCCAAATGCCCAAGGCTGACCTAGACGCGTTTGGCACGCGCACCGAAACCGACTCGCTCGGACCCGTCGAGGTGCCCAAAGAGCGGCTTTGGGGGGCGCAAACCCAGCGCTCTCTCGTCAACTTCCCGATCGGCGTCGAGAGGTTCCGCTGGGGACGTCCGGTAATCCGCGCTTTCGGGGTCCTCAAAAAATGTGCGGCGCTCGCCAATCTCGAGTTGGGCCAGCTCTCGCAACAAAAGGCCGATCTGCTCGTGCGCGCCGCCGACGAAGTCATCGCCGGAAAATGGGACGGCGAATTCCCGCTGGTCGTTTTCCAGACGGGTTCCGGAACGCAGTCGAACATGAATGCGAACGAAGTCATCGCCAATCGCGCCATCCAGATGGCCGGGGGCGTTCTGGGGTCGAAATCGCCCATCCACCCCAATGACGACGTCAACCGCTCTCAATCTTCAAACGATGTGTTTCCGACCGTCATGCACATTGCCACAGTGGACGAGATCGACAGTCTGCTCATTCGAGCCGTGGATGGGCTGCGCGACGAGCTCGACCGAAAGGCGCGAGCGTATTCCGAAGTCGTCATGATCGGCCGGACGCACCTTCAGGACGCCACCCCGGTGACGCTGGGGCAGGTCATTTCAGGCTGGACGGCGCAACTCGAAGCGGTAACCGGCGGAATACGCCAGGCGGAAGCCGGCCTTTATGAGTTGGCCTTGGGGGGCACGGCGGTCGGAACGGGCATCAATGCCCACCCCCGCTTTGGCGAAGTCGCCGCGCGGAAGATCGCCGAAGAGACCGGCCATCCGTTCGTTACGGCGGCCAACAAGTTCGCCGCCCTTTCGGCTCATGACGCCCTGGTTTCTCTCAGCGGCGCCTTGCGGACATTGGCCGGTGCGCTCATGAAGATCGCCAACGATGTTCGCTGGTATGCCAGCGGGCCGCGCGCGGGCATCGGCGAGCTGACGATTCCCGAAAACGAACCGGGGTCGTCGATCATGCCCGGAAAGATCAATCCCACGCAGTGCGAGGCGCTGACGATGGTGGCCGTCCAGGTCTTCGGCAACGATCAGGCCGTGGCGTTTGCCGGCTCGCAAGGGAATTTCCAGCTCAATGTCTATAAACCCATCATGCTGCACAACGTTCTCGAATCGATCGAGCTACTCGCACAAGCTTGTCGTTCATTCACTGAGCGCTGCGCCAAGGGCATCGAACCCAACGAACAGAGAATCAAGCAAAACCTCGATCGTTCGCTGATGCTGGTGACGGCGCTCAGCCCGCACATCGGCTACGAAAAGGCGGCGCAAATTGCTTTGACGGCCCACCGCGAGGGAAGCACGCTGCGGGAAGCCGCGCTCAAGCTGGGGTTCGTTTCGGCCGATCAGTTCGACCAGTGGGTGCGGCCCAGCGACATGACGCATCCGGGTGCATAGCCCGCTTTTCGAGACCGGTGGCCTGCTGTGTCCGGACGCTGCCACCGCACACGCGCGCCCCGCGGGCATGCGTCCACGCGTCGACTATTGGCCGGGCCGGGCCACGTCTCCCGGGCGAGAGGGCTGCTGCCCAAGAGACTCGGATCCAGTCGGTTCCCCGGCGCCGGGTGCGTTCTCATCAGGCGCCTCGCCGTCGGGCGGATTCTCGCCTGGCGCCTGCCCGCCGAAAAAGCCTCCGCCGCCCGGCATGCCCCCCAGCATTCCCGACATCATAAGCTGCGGCAGCTTGTCTAAGGTGTTTTTGATTGAGGAAGGAATTTGCAGCTTTGTCTCCATCAAAGCGCCGTCGGTCGTGATGGCCACGCTCCCCAGAATGCTGTCGGCCGTAATGACAAGATCCGACAACATGGGCGGGGCATTCGAGCGGAGCTGATTGAACTGGAGTTTGGACTGCTCCAGATTTTTATTGAGCTCGCCGGAGATTTGTTTGGCCACATCGGCCGACGTGCAATTGACGCTCGCCCAAAAATCGACATTGTCGCCGAACGACAGTCCAATGCACACCGCTTTCAATTTGTCCTTCATGGCGGTTCTGAGATTTGCAATTTGCGGCATCGCCATCGGCGAGATTGGCCCCGACATGTCGAAGTCCGACGGATCCTTGGGCGCAATCACGAACAGAATCTGGCGGCTGGCGTCGATAAAGTCGATGTCTGCCCGCCGCTGGCGCTTGGCGCCGCGATCAAGGGCCAGTCGGAGATCGTCGCGCGTCCCCATGACCAGCGTGCTGTTGTCGGCAAAGAAGAAGCCGAATCCCAGCACGAGAAGGCCTGGAATCTGCTCGCTGGACAGCATAATCGTTTGCCCCAGGTATTCTTCCGTCGCCGCCACTTGAAGCCTGCTCTTCATCTGTTCGCGGTCGAAGGGTTGCACCGTTCGCAGCACCATGATGGCCTGATTGGGCGGCTCCAGCTCGCTCGGCGTGGTCGAGGACGCGAGGCCCTGCGTCCGCGCGAGTCGCTGCTGCCACCGCATTCGCTCGAAAACGCCCTGAGCGCCAAAAGTCAGCGTGCGGATGTCCTTGGCGTCGATTCCCAATGCGTTGAGCACGGTGTTGACCTGCGGACCCATGGGCCCGTTGACAAGGGAGCTGATGATCGGCGAATTCACGGCATCAGCCGGGCGCGCATGGAGGATGATCTCGGCGTCCGGCGGAGTCCACGCCAGGTCGATCTTGTTCGAATCGACCTGCTCTCTCAGCAATGCAAGAATGACATAACCGGCGCCCCCCAGCGCGGCCAATAGCACAAACACGATTCCGCCGATTAGCGCCGCTTGCCGCGCGCCGCTTGCCGCCGCAGTTTTCTTCTTCGCCGGTTTTCTCGAAGACGATCGCCTGGGTGTCGAGGGCAGAGCCTCGGCTTCCTGGTCCTCTTCGGATTCGGCCTCGTCGGCGAAATCATCGGGCTCCGGCTCAGCAATGTTCATGAAATCCAGCTCCTCGTTGTCCGCAGGCGCCTTCACGACGAAAGGAGTTTTGCACTTCGGGCAGGGAACCCGCTTGCCGACCGAGCTGCGGTTTTTGAGCTTGAGTTTTGCGTGGCACTTAGGGCACTCGATCGAAATGGCTTCGCTCATCGTTATCTCCCGGCTGAGAAAGGGGCGAATTTCGCCTCGCGCGGTTCGGATGTGTGCGACCGATTATAACACCTTCCAGAGGCCATGCGCACCATTTTCGCTCGAACCGGATTGAGAATTGGAATTCGCCGGAGACCAAGTCATGGAAGCGCTACCCTGTCAGTCTCGCGCCGCGGCACGGACAAAATCGATGATCTTGTCGAGGTCGTTTTCGATCACGGCGGGACGATTGGCGTAGGGGGCCGCGTGCACGCCGTCCTTTCCCAGCGCGCTTTCGAACTGGCCGGCGTCGGCGGAGTGATAAGCGACCGTCGTTGTCGGGTCTTTCAGTTGATGGCCGGTGAGGATGCAAACCACGCGCTCGCCGGCCCCAACGACGCCCTGCTCACGCAAAAGGCGCAGTCCCGCGATGCTCGCGGCGCTGGCCGGCTCGCAGCCGAATCCGCCTGCGCCGGCTTGCGCCTTGGCATCGAGGATTTCCTGATCGCTCACCTGGCGGACGAGGCCCTGGGTCACATCCAGGGCCCGCAGCGCTTTTTTCAGATTGACCGGCCGGTTGATCTGAATGGCGCTCGCCAGCGTCGATGCCCGGCGGCGGGCGCGGTCCATTTCAGCATAAAACCCGCTGATGATTTCGGTATCCGGATTTCCGCCCGACCAGCGCAGCCCGCGCTCTTCATACAACTGAAACAGTGTATTCGCGCCCGCGGCGTTGATGATGGCCAGCCGCGGAATGCGGTCGATGAGGCCCAGGTGAGCCAATTCGGCCAGCGCCTTTCCAAAGGCGCTGGAGTTCCCCAGGTTGCCCCCCGGAACGACGATCCAATCGGGGACCTCCCAATGCAGCGATTCGAGCACCCGGTAAATAATCGCCTTCTGCCCTTCCAGGCGAAATGGATTGAGACTGTTGCAAAGGTAGATTTTTTCGCGGCGGCAAACTTCCTGCACTTGCCGCATGGCATCGTCGAAATCTCCCACAAGCTGCAGCGTCTTTGCGCCGAAATCGAGAGCTTGCGACAGTTTTCCATAGGCGATCTTGCCGCTGCCGACGAAGACGACGACTTTGAATAGCCGAGTCGCGCTCGCAAAGATCGCCAGCGAGGCGCTGGTGTTGCCGGTCGAAGCGCAGGCCGCGTGCCGGGCGCCCACGAGCCGCGCGTGCGTCACGGCCGCCGTCATGCCGTTGTCCTTGAAGCTCCCGGACGGATTGAGCCCTTCGTATTGCAAGAACAATTTGCCCGGCGACATGCCGCAATAGGCCGCGACGGCCGGTGAATTTTGCAAAATCGTCTGCCCCTCGCCGATCGTCACGATCTGGTCATCGCGGGCGAAGGGGAGCAATTGCCGGAAGCGCCAGACTCCGCTGAATTCGAGCGGCTCATTCCGCCGAGACCAGCGGGCTTCGATGTCGCGCAAGGACCTGGGAAGGGGAAGCCGGTCCCAATCATACACCACGTCAAGCAACTCGCCGCACGACGGGCAACCCGCCAGCGCCTGATCGATGGAATATTGCCCGCCGCATTGAGGATTGATGCAGCGTTGGTGTGCGTTGTCGGTCGGCGCCATCAAAACGTCATGTCTGGAAAATCGAATGGATGGATCGAGGTTCCAACTGTATCATCGACCTGCACGCGATACCATGACGCAACCCTCATTCACTCCCGGCGCCGAACGCGCCCTCCAGATGGCGGGGCGATTGGCGCGCCGATCGAATTCGTCGTTTGTCGAACCGGTGCACCTTTTGCGGGCGCTGGCGCTCGACGAATCGCGGGCCGCCGAAATCATCGCCGCGCATGGACTCACGAGCGACGACCTGCGCCGAATTTTTCCGCTTGAAGGCGAGTTGACCATCGACGATCGGGCGCCCGAGGAGCCGCCAGTCGAGCCGGGCGAGAGTTTGCGCACGGTGTTGATCGAAGCCCGGCGACAGGCGTCGTTTTTGGGAAAGTATGCCGAAGTCGGCAGCGAGCACCTGTTGTGCGGGCTGGCCGCCGTCCCGTCGGCCGTGCAGGAGCTGCTCGAAGCGCACGGTCTGGCATTGGGCTCTTTGGCAGAATGTTCGCTCGAACAGGCCGGCGAAACGGCCGGTCCATTGCCCGGCGAGGTCCACCTTTCGCTGCCTCACGCGGCGCAACAAGACGCTACCGATGCCTTCCGGATTCTCGACGCGGCCGCCAATCGGGCCCGCGAGGGTGTGCGAGTCGTCGAAGACTATGTTCGATTCACTCTGGACGATCGGCACCTCACGGGGATGCTGAAAAATTGGAGGCACCGCCTGGCAGAAGCGCTGGCGGCGATTCCGGGCGATCAACTTCTCGCCTCGCGCGACACGCGCCGCGACGTGGGGACGACGCTTTCCACCCGGCGCGAAGGAATTCGCGCGACCCTCGCCGACGTCGCCGCGGCCAACTTCAAGCGCGTGGAAGAAGCGGCGCGGACACTCGAAGAATACGGCAAAGTCCTGTCGTCTGACCTCGGCAGGCAGATGGAAGCGCTGCGCTACGATCTTTACACCATCGAAAAAGCGGTCTCGATCGCCCACTCGGCGCGCGAGCGTCTCGAAGAGCGCGAGCTGTACGTGCTCGTCTCGTCCGACATTTGCCCGCACGGCTCGGGGCCCGTCATCACGGCGGCATTGGCCGCAGGCGCAGGGATCGTTCAGGTTCGCGAGAAGAAAATGTCGGATCGCGAGCTCGCGACCTATGGCAGGCATGTGCGCGAATGGACGGCAAAGGCCGGCGCGCTGTTCATCATGAACGACCGGCCGGACCTGGCCGTCCTGACCGGAGCCGACGGCGTCCACGTGGGACAGGAAGAACTGACGGTCCGCGAGGCGCGGCGGATCGTGGGACCGGCGCGTCTCGTCGGAGTCTCGACGCATACGCTGGAACAGGCCCGCCAGGCCGTGCTCGATGGTGCGGATTACATCGGCGTGGGTCCCGTCTTCGCTTCCAAGACAAAATCCTTTTCACAGGTTCCCGGCCTCGATTTCGTGCGCCAGGTCGCTGCCGAGATCACGTTGCCGGCCTACGCGA
>DATGKC010000358.1:0-2532 GCA_035294845.1 Planctomycetaceae bacterium
TGAAGTGAATTCGTTTTACCAATCTCTTCCTGTTCAATTTCTCGATCGCGCCCCGCAGCCGCGACTTGGCCTCGCGGCCTATGACGCCCGGCAACGGGTCGTCAATGCGCGGCGGCCAGTGATCGTCCTGGAATGCCTGCACGATTAAGACCAGGTTCTTCGCACGCCTGGAAAGACGGAGGATAATTTCACCTCTGAGCGCCAGTATCCGCCGATCGGCGTCCCAAACCGGAACTAACGACGTCGCAGTGCCCGGACTGCGGTCGGAAATCCCAGCCGATTCTAAACTTGCGCAAGTATCGGCAGCCGACTTACGGCAAAGCGGACGGACGAACTCGGCTCCCGCCTTGGAAAGGACAACGCGCGATTTTTGCTCGAACTTCAGCCATTTCACAGGGCGGATGCGCCGCGCGGCGTTGCCATCGCGCGGAAGCAGCTCGACGCCGTGTTCGGCAAATCCCTTGCAGATCAGCCAGCGCAGGGCGTTGCCTGAAATTCCGGCCCTTAGAAGCAGGCTGATTTCGACCGCGAAGTCCCAGCGCTCGCCATTCACGTCGAGAGCCGAGTCATATGCATCCAAGAGCAGGGCCAGCCCGGCGCTTGATAAGCCGGCTGGCAGGTAGGCCGTGGGCATGGAGTCCTCCATCGCCAAAGACGCGGCCCGAAGATGTGGATGAGCAACCGACGCGAGAACGAGCGACGAACGAGCGACCCGTTTGCGACGGGTTTCCTATCATAACGATCGCAAATCGAAACGAAATATTTCTTACGAGTTTGTAATCTTCCGAGGCAGGGGAATTTACCCCTACTACAGATTTCCTGTACTCAACAATGGACTGGCGAGCAAAAGGCTGCTCCAGCGCCAAGTTTCCGCCAGTTCCACCAGTTTGGCGCGGAGCGCGTTACAGCGGCGCGGGTTACGGCCTGGCCCTGGGGACTGCTTAGCTGTCGCGTTGGCCTGCGGCGAGGCAGCATTTCTAACTCGGCCGCGGGTCTGTAGCATGATGTCTCGTGCGAGTGCAAATCGAGATCGACGCGTACCGACGATTACAGTTTGATTGTTTCGCGAGATGTTGAAATGCCTGAATTGAGAATTCTTCATGGGGGAACCATTTCTATGCGTTCAAAACTAACGGCTTGCATGCTGGTGGCCGCCGCTATCGCCGGCGCGCAGCGGGCCAATGCCGACGATGCTCCGGCGGCCGCGGCGCCATCCGGGTTTCGCGCGTTGCTCGACAAACATCAGCGTGAAGCACTGCGGAGCGTCGCCCAATATGTCGCCTCGCATCCGGATGCCGACGACGTCGAGCAGGCCTCGTCGTGGATGTTCGAGACGGCCGTTGCGCAGGGCCTCGAGGCTGAAGTGGTGGGGCCGGCAGAACAGTTTTTGAAGCGGCGCGGGCTTGATCAGCCGTCGATCTTGCTGGCTCAACAGGCGCTCAGCATGGGACTGGCGCGGACGGGCAAACGGGCCGAGGCCCTGTCGGTATTCGACTCGTATCTCAAGGGAGTCCGCTATCAATCTCCGTTTCGAACGCTGGAGCTGGCCAGTTCCCTTTCGGCCCAAGCCCGCATCGCCGGCGACCTGGCCGGGTCTCGGGAAATTTTCGAACGCCTCGCGTCGGCATACCCGCTCAATGCGCAGCTCGGCGAAATCGTGGAAGGACGCATCGCCCGGCAAGAGCTGATCGGCCAGCCTGTCCCGCGCTTCGGCGCAAGCGACGTTGAAGGAAAGCGCCTGGAGATGGCCGATTACTCAGGCAAGGTCGTGCTCGTCGATTTCTGGGCCACGACGTGCGCCCCGTGCCTGGCCGAGTTCCCCAATTTGCGGCAGCTCTACAAAGAGTACCACGAGAAGGGCTTTGAAATCGTAGGAGTCAGTTTCGACGACGGCCCCGACACGGTCCAGGCGTTTGTGGCCCGCGCGCGACTGCCGTGGCGGATGGTGATGGATGAATCTGCAGAAGGCGTCGTGTCGCAGCGATTCAAGACCAAAACGATCCCCGCGCTGTTCTTGATCGACCGAAAAGGAAACGTGGCGCAGGTCGACGTGCGAGGAAATGACCTGCGCGCCGTGATTGAAAAGTTGCTGGCGCAGTGAAGAAACTGCGGGAGCGGCGCCCAAGAATGAACGCGGTGAACCACGGAGATCAAGGATGGAACCGCGAAAAACCCAGCGCGGCCGTCATCCGCAACCAAAGCGATCAAATAAGACAAATGACCGCGGATTTCGCGGATACGCGCGGATAAACACCACGAGGTCAATTTGTGCATCCGCGCGTATCCGCAATGCAAACAGTTTATATTTGCGCGCCGCGCGAAGAATTTCATGCGGCGAGTTCCATAAGTTGTGGGACGGCGGGACCACCGAGGGCCCGGCTGGGGAACCGGCAACCTGAAAGGTTGCAAGCCGATAGCCGGGGGTCGAGCATAGCGAAGACCCCCGGAGAGAGCGTTTCGATCGAGCACCCCGAACAGGGGTGCCAGGTGAATGAAACGTCGAATGCCAATCAAGGTTGAACAACACCGGGT
>DATGKC010000359.1:0-3049 GCA_035294845.1 Planctomycetaceae bacterium
AGGCGCGAAGCGGGATACGCGCGCGTCGGCCTGGGGGGGAGGACCCAACTATTCTCCGGCCATCTTTTATCATTGGGTGCGCTGCGGAATTTTGCCAGAAGACGTCAGGCGGCTAGCTCGGGCGAGGCAGCGGGCGGCGCCGGCGCCGAGGCGGAATGCGATTCGACTTTCAGATCGGCAAGCTCGAAAAAGAATTCGTTTTGCTCGGGCACATGACGAAAGCCGAGGCGCGCCAGTTGTGCAGGTTTGATCGACTTGGACTTAAGCGCGGTGAGCATCGAAGTTTTGTTGGCCTCGATCTTCAGGCTGAACAAGGTGTGAGCGGTCTTGCCTGCTCCCAGACGCAGACGCGCGAACGCTTTCAGTAACGGCGTCTTGATTGCATCGCGCATCCTGGCCCATTGGCTCTTCTTCTCGCCTTCGGGAGCCGGGATTTCCTCGACGGTCGGCTTCGTCAGACGAAGCCCAATTCGTCCGTGATTCAGCGCGCGCGATTTAGGATCGGCGAACAGCAGCGCCTCGTTGTTCCAGACGAAGGCCGCTAACTCCGCCTCCAGAAATTTGCGGCGGTCGGCAAAGGGGATCTCCGACCCCTCCGGGCTCTTGGCGAACAACTTCCTCGCGCAGACGTCTTTGCAGGCCTGAATTCCGCGATCGCAAACCGACTGTGCCGCGGCCTCTGTCGATGCCATTTCGATCAGCTCAGCCAGCGCTTGATCCGCTTGCTGCTCCGACTGGATTGAGGTCGGCAATGGGAGCTGCGGGCGCCCCGAGTGCGGCGCCGGGTCCCGGCTCTGGCGTTCGGGCCGGGGCTGTTTTTTTGGCGGCGACTTTGATGCCATCAATTCCCTTTCGGTAATACTGATACGTGACGGCGGCGGCGACGCATCCGAGCATCACAATTGTGATCCAGGGGAAGCCTCTCGGTTTCTTTTTGGGCATCTCGGCCTCGCGCGGCGATTCATCGTCGAAATCGTCAGCCCGCACGACGGCGGCCGTCGAATCCGGAAGATGCCGCGGGGCGGCGGGCGCGCCCAGCGGTTGCCAATTCGGGACCGATGCCGATGGCGGCAAGGCGGCAATGGAATTCGACGCCACGAAGCCATCGTCATTCGGTCGATCCTTCGCGATCTCGCCAGGCAACGCCTCCAACGGCGGAACTTCCCGTCCCTGGCTAGAAAATATGTCGTTTGTGGTGAGTGCCGCGCCCATTTCGAACGGTCCAAAAACATGAGGCAACGCCGCGGCTGGGCCCTGCTGGGCGAAGGCGATCGGCTCGGGCTCGGCGGCCAGCCGGTCAGTCGCGTCGTCCCGAGCAGGCGCCTCTGGCTCGATCTTGTTCGATTCGAATGGGTCGCGCGGATCGGGGGCTATTGGTCTCGGCTCGGGCGCACGCAGCGGCTCGACGGGACGACTCGGCTCCATTCGCGGGGCGCGCTGCGAAACGTCGACGCGTACGTGCGGCGCCGGCGGCGGATAGAACTGACAGCCGCACAGAACGAATACAATCGCCATGAGCCACGCCGCCGAAAAGCGATCGAAGCAGTCGATCCAGCTCGGGACCGCGGAGTTCCAATAAAGACGGGCCATCATTCGGGCTTCCGTGAGGGTGACGTCGCCGAGGCGACAGGGAATGCAGACGAGGCTTTCAGCGAGGTCCTCGGCTGGCCCGGCTCGGGCGACTCGAGGAGCGACTTGAAACAGGGGGTCAAACGGTTGAAAAGTGGGGTCGGAAGTATCCATCCGTCGTAATGGCTGATTTCGCCCCGCCTGATTTTGTGTGGGACCTGGTCGCCCTCGACGGCGATCACTCCCTGCCGCGGTCTAACGCTCTGACAGCCGGTCAGCAGCAGCATTGCGGCCAGTGCGATCCCAGCCAGCAAATGCAGCCTGCACCTCGGCCTCGTCGCCTTCGGTGGCTGCGACATTCGTTTCTCGGATGTCTTCCTCGGGATCGTTCTCAAGTTTTCGCGCATCTTGGTGGCGCTGCCAAAGGACCTGAATGATCACAGCCACAATGGCCGCGAGCCCGCTGATAATTGCCGTCATCACTTGTCGGCCTTCTTGGCGACCTTTCCATTGATTCCGAGCACGGAGGCCCCGATGGTCACGTCGGCAATCGCGCGGTTCCAGTCGATTTCGGTGTCATCGGCCAGGCCCTGCAGAACGGACCCAACGGCGAGAAAGATCAAGGCGAGCCCACCGATATGCGTCTTCCGGCCTTTAATCGCGTTCAAGGGACCATCCTTGGCCTGAACCGAAAGGTATTGGAGAGAACCGGGGGGGGGCATTAGAATGAAAGGCCGCGTCGGGGCCGTCCTTGGCTCGACGCGGGGTCTCTTCGATCGACACGCAACCAATCGCGGTTACCGGGCCGAGTTGTCAAGACGTTCTGGGCCAAAGGCTCCATGAAGGTGCCGATCAAATTGCTGACCAGGTCGGAATTTCTGCGGGTGCGCGACGAAGCGATCCGCCAGAAAATCCCGATGAATTTGCTGATCCGCCGCAAGCTCGAGCCCTGGCTGCGACGGCTGCCCGCTTCACCGGCGGAGACGGCTGCCGCGGAATGATTCCCTGTCAGCGCGCTATTGCCTCATGGGATCGGTTGGAATCGGCCCGAACCAGCGGCGATCCATCGGCTCGTCTGCCGGATTGAAAACGCAGACAGCCTTACAATGTCCGTCGTCGAATTCGCAGAGCCACCATCCAGGCGAGGTCGGGCAGTCCTTCCATTCCGGCTTTTTCGGCCCAACACGCTCTAGCGAATACTCGACGCAGCGATAATCGACGTTCGGGTCCATCTTCGTCGGGCGAGCGATAACCTGCATAACCGCAATGCCTTCAGTCGTCTCTTCGTCCCAGCCGTCCGTCGCTTCCCGTCGACATACCTCAAGTTCGTTCTGCGCATGCAATGCGGCATCGAATTCAGTCTCGAAAAACCGCGTTTCCGTGTCGCAATAGGCAGCCCAGTTGCGTTGCTTGTTCTCTGGCATAGCGCGCTGAACCTCATTCATCGGGAATCTCGGGATATTCGTTTCGGGGGTCTTCA
>DATGKC010000360.1:0-5091 GCA_035294845.1 Planctomycetaceae bacterium
CCTGCCGCACAGCGCGGTGAATGTCTCCCAGGGGAATCGGCACACCTTCGAGATCGACCCGGCCAGAGTCCGGGCGGATGGCCCCGGCAATGGCATGGGCCAATTCCTGGTGCCCCGCGCCGACGAAGCCGTAAAGTCCCAGGCACTCGCCCGGAGCGACGACCAGATTGATGTCGCGGAAGAGTCCTCTTTTCGAAAGCCCGGAGACGCGAAGCAAAGCCGCCGCCGCATTTCGCGCCGGCAAATCGACCGCCTGTTCGTGTCCCGCGACTTCGACCTCCAGCCGGCGCCCCAACATGGCGTGGACGACTCGGTGCTTATCGAGTTCGGCGACGGGCGATGTTTCGACCCGGCGGCCATCCTTGAGAATCGTCACGCGATCACAAATCCGCAACACGTCCTCGATGAAATGACTGATGAACACAATCGCCACGCCGCGGGCCTTGAGCTGGCCCAACAGCGTAAACAACCGGCCCGTCTCCGGCGGACTGAGCGAGCTGGTCGGTTCGTCCAAGATCAGCACGCGCGCTTTGCTGTTGAGTCCCCGTGCGATCTCGACCATTTGCCGGACGACAAGCGGATAGCGATCGAGCCGGCTTCTCACATCGATGTCGATTTCCATTTCCCGCAAAAAATCGCGCGCCCGGCGATTCATCGCGCGCCAGTCGATCGTTCCGAATCGTCCACAGGGCTGGCGGCCGAGAAACAGATTCTCGGCGACTGAAAGCTGGCCGACGCCCGAAAGTTCCTGATACACCATCGCGATGCCGTGCGCGAGGGCGGCGCCGGGGCTCGACAGCGAAAGGCGCGATCCGTCGATGGAAATCGTCCCCTCGTGCTCAGGAAGCGCGCCGGCCAGAATCTTCATCAGCGTGCTTTTGCCTGCCCCGTTGCTCCCCACGACGCCGTGAATTTCGCCGGCGACGAGGTCGAAATCGACTCCCTCCAGGGCGACGGTCCCGCCGAAGCGTTTGCCGATCGAGCGGCACTCCAGCAGCGGCGCGGCGTTCAATCCGGCACGAACCATGCCCCGATCACACCATGCAGTGTTGAGGGTCCGACAGGTAAAACATCGCGTCGAGAATATTCTTGCGTTCGAGCGAGACCAGCGGGCCGGGGGTGACGATTTCCAGCGGCAGGGAATCGACCGGCTCTTGATTGCGGACGATGAATTGTCCGACGATGAGCGACGTTTGATGAATCAGGCAAACCGGGTTCACGGTCGTGGCGGCGAGTTGCCCCTCGCGGACCGCCAGCAATCCCTCCTTCTGACCGTCGACGGCCGTGACGACCATTTTGTGATGGATCGAGTCCTTGAGGGCCGGCAGGCAGGCCAGGGCCATGTCGTCGCTGTGAAAGAACGCGCCGGCGATCGGGTCTTTTTCCTGACTCAAAAGCGCTTCGAACGTGTTCCGCGCGATTTCCTTTTTCCAATCGCACCAGCGCACGCCGCCGCCGATGACTTCCACGTCGGGAAAATCCTTGCGAGCGTTCTCGAACCCTTGTCGGCGTCCCTGCGCGCCGCTGTGAGCGCTCAGGCCGCCGATATGAATCACTTTTCCCTTCCCGCCGATCTTCTCGAACATGTAGCGCGAGCTGCTTTCTCCCATGAAAATCTGGTCGGCGGCGATTTCGATCCAAACGCCCGACTCGCGCATTTTGTCCATCGGCACGAGCAAAGTATCCATCGAGATGACGGGGATGCTCCGCTCTTTCAGCTTGCGCACGGGAGCTGCCAGCGAATCGGTCTGCACCGCCTGGAAGCAGCAGAAGTCCCAGTCTTGAAAGACGATGTTGTCGATCTTGTTGCGCTGGCGTTCGGCGCTGAATTCGCCGTCGATCCATTCGATGTCCACGTCGAGCAGGTTCCCCCAGAGCTCTGCGGTTTGCTTGCCCAGCGTGCACCAGGTGCTTTGCAGCCCCCCGTTGGAAAACGCGGCCCGCAGCCGCCGCCGGCTCCCCGACGCGGGCCCCTGCGGAACCTCTTGCGCGCAGCCGGCCAGAAGCGCTCCCGCTCCCAGGCCGCCGCCCGCCAGCGCCATCATTTCCAAAAACATTCGCCGCGTCGATTCATTCTGTCCGGCTGCCGTCGTTGTGCCCATAACGAACGAGCATACCGTCCAGAAAATCGTTTCGCCACGAAACGGAGCGATTCGCACCCGCTCCCGGCTCTGCCTGTGCTGCGCAAAAGCTGCGAGCCGCTCTCGCTCCCAGGCTCTGCCTGCGGAGCGCACTGCACTCGAGGCTCTGCCTCGACTCCTCGTTGCGCTCACGTGCTCGGAACATTGCTTGGTCTCGCTCCCAGGCTCTGCCTGCGGAGCGCGCTGCACTCGAGGCTCCGCCTCGACTGCCCGTTGCGCTCGCGTGCTCGGAACGATGCTTTGAATGATGGAGCAGCGCGACGAACGCTTGCCGCAACTAGCGAGGCGGAGCCTCGGATGCAGTGCGTTCCCAGGCAGAGCCTGTGAACGAGAACTGCTGGTAGGCGTGATCAGTTTTTGGTAAACGTGACGCATGACGAATGGATTCCTCGGGTACAACGCGTCCCTGATGCTCGACGTGGTCGTTTGCGCCCTGGTGATTGTCGTCCCCGCACTTTTCGTCAGCCTCTACGCAGTCAAGGTTCGCCGGAATTACCGGCTGCACAAGACCATGCAGATCATGCTGGGCCTGGTGCTGTTGACTGCGGTGGGATTGTTCGAAGTCGACATGCGCATGCAGGGGGGAATCGATGGCATTCTGGCCAAGCGGTCGCGGCTCTTGACGGCCGACGAATTGGCATCGTTCTATCGTTTACTCTACGTCCATCTGTTTTTTGCCGTTTCGACCGTCTGTCTTTGGACGGTCACGCTGACTTTGGCCCTCAGACGCATGCCTTCGCCCCCCGCCCCTTGCGCCCATAGCCGCCTTCATAAGCCGTTAGGTTGGCTCTCTGCCGCCGACATCACGCTGACGTCCGTAACGGGCCTTCTGGTCTATTATTACGGATTCGTCGTCCCCTGATTGTCCCCGTTTCGGTATGGACAGGATGCCGCGGATTCGTACAATCCCCGGCCGCGAATTCCCGCATCGCGGCAGAGCCGCGAGTTCGCAATCAGGAAGGACCCTATCCATGCAAATCAGACCACACCTGCTGGGCTTGGCGGTCATCGCGTCGGCCGGCTGCCAGTCGTATTTTCCAAACGGATACGGGTACAACGGACCCTATTCGACGATCCCGGGAGGAACGTACGTGCCGCCACAGGGGACCGGCCTTCCCTCGAACGGCTCGGCGCCGATGAACTCGCCCCGAGGCGGCCAATTCCCGACTCCAACCAACGGGCAGATGAACAATCCGGGACAATCGCGCGCGCAGTCTCCCAAAAACTCGAACCTCGTCCCCAATTACCGTGACGCCGGCGGCACTCCCGCTACGCTGGGAGCGCCGGGCTCGATCGACGAAGAAGCCGACTCGATTCGCAGGCCGGAAACCGGCCAAAGCGGCGCCGCGAACCGCAATGGCGACGACGACGAAGCCGACATTTCGCTGTCGTCCGTCGAAAGCGAGCACTTTCTCAGTCCGACGCCGTATCGCCCGGCCTCGGCCACATCTGATGATCCCGACGCACGCCGCACGAGCGGCCGATCGCGCCCGTCGCCGTATAAATACGATCGCGAAGGATACAAGTGGCTGCGCGGCGTCGTCAGCCGCGATCCCAAGAGCGATTCGTGGCGCGTCACTTATAGCCGCGATCCGCTGGATTCCGATCAATACGGCGGCAGCCTGACGCTGGTCGACGATGAAAGCCTCGACACGTTGATGGAAGACGACGTGGTGCTCGTCTACGGTCGAATCGACCCGAAGTCGCTCGATCGTTACGGCAAGCCCAGCTACCGCGCTTCGGAGATCAAGCCGCTGAAGCCCAAGGATGAGTGACGGAGGGCGACGGCGCGCCCCGATTGAAGTCACGAAACAGGAGCCAGGTGTGGCACGCCCTGACTGAGGTCACGAAGGAAGGGCGTGGCGAACGTCTCGGGGCGCGGCTGAATTGCGACTTATCGTTCCAGGCTTCCGCGATAAATTGCCATGACGACAGCCGTGCCCACCGCTTCCGATTCCCGCCGCTTCTCGATTCGGCTGCCCTGGCGGATGCGAGTCGGCTTGGCGATCGTCGTGCTGGTTGGATGCAGTGCTCCGCCCATTCCCGTTTCGACGACGGACGAGACCGAGGGCAAGCCGACGGGGAATAGCGCGCTGGTGCTGCGGCCCGGAAAATGGGCGGCTCCGTCCGAATTCGCGTCGGATGCTGACATCGACGAGGGATTCGCAGTTGTCGCCGGCCGTATTGTCGGCGATGGTGGCGAATTTTTGGACGGGGTGCGCGTGCGCATTGCAGTCGGATGGGCAGATGAGCCGCCGGACATGGGAGGGATACTGGACGCAGGACAGATATTCGAGACAAATACAGATAGCAGGGGCCGTTATCGACAAAAGGTTCCCCTCATGGGAAAATCCCACGTCGCGTATGTCGAAATCCTGAAGGACGGCTACCGCGCCGCGAGAACGCGCTCATTGAATCGCGAAGCTGTCGCACTTGCCGCCCTTGAATCTCGCCGAGTCACTTACGTCTCATACATTCTGGAACGCGATGATGAGTCGTCCAACGTTCCAGATTCCCCGCGAGCCGTCGAACGGCCGCGACCAGGCAGTCCCAAAATGGCGACCGTCACGGGGCGCATCGTCGACAGTCGCGGAGAAGGTCTGCAGGACGTGCGCGTCGTCGTGGCCGTCCCGGCAACCGACTTGAGGAGCATTCATCCTGCATCAGGACACGTCACCTATCAAACCACATCCGGTGCGGAAGGGCGTTACGAAATTCTGGTGCCCCTCAATGGGCAAAGCACTCTGTCGGTAAACGCGATGAAGCCCGGCTTCCGATCCGGTTACGGCGCACTTCGAGCTGGCGACGACGTTCGGGATGTTGCGGCCTCACCGGGAAGCACGCCAAGCGCGTCCTTCTTGCTCGAACCCGCACTCAACATTGCGGGTGTCGTCATAGATGAGCGCGGCGCGCCTGTGGCGCTCGTGAGCATTAAAGCGATTTCGCGTGG
>DATGKC010000361.1:0-4393 GCA_035294845.1 Planctomycetaceae bacterium
TTGCCGTTTTCGCCCTGCGGCGGGCGGTATGACGGGTATGCCGGCACATGGTTGGCCACAATGAGGTGCGGCCGCTCCTGGCGCGCCGCGAGAGTCGCGGCGAGCCATTCGGTTTGCTCACCGCCGATCGGCTCAATATGGCCGGTGTCCAGCAACACCAGGCTGAGATAATCGCCGATGTCCACGACTCCGTAGGTCTTTTCGGCGTACAGGCCGTCGAACAGGCTCAGGTACTGGGGCGAATCGGCGCGGCGGGTCTTGTAGCCGCCGTTGACCTCGTGGTTCCCGATGCATGTCAGCATGGGAATCAGCCGGCCGGCCGAGTCGATCATGTGCGCGTGATAATTCTGGAGAAACTTGGTGAACGTCTCCGGAGAGCGGCCATCATCATAGGCCAGGTCCCCTGCGATGAGTACGAAATACGGCTCCTGTCTGGCGGCCAGCATGTTCGTGCGGATGGCATGATCGCCGATTCCACAGTCGCCGCCCGAAACAAATTGGAATGTATCGGTCGCCTTGGCCGGCAAGGTGCGGAAGTGATATGCGCGCGAGTTCGTTCCGATCCGGAATTGATATTCGGTCGCGGCGGTCAGGCCGGTGAGCTCGCAACGATGGACCTTCAAATTGGTATTCGGATACGCTTTGGTGAGCGTCTTGACGATCCGCCACGCCGGGCTATCGAGAGCTGTGACTTCCCCAGTTGCTTTTCCCTCGGCCGGCGGAACTCCGGCTGCGGTCTCGTGGGGACCTGCTTGGGGAGCCGGCTTTTGCAGCTTTGCGTTGACAGCCGCGTACCGGACCGATTGATCGGATGCCGAGTCGGGCCCAAGCCACTGGACGGTCATGGTGGTGGTCGGATCTCCCTGCCACGAGAGGAAGAGCGTGTCGGGAGCCAAACTTGGTTCGGCAATCTTCGCCGATTCGGCAAGCCGGCTAGCGTCTTGGGCCAGCAGCGAAGGGCCGAATGTCAGCGCGGCGGCAAACCCGCCCAGGGACGAACCGAGAAACGAGCGTCGATTGATGTGCGGCATGGCAAATCCCTGGCAAAATCGAGGCAGCAATCGGAAGTCAACAGTATGAGAAGCGACTGAGCGCTGGTTATACATCGGAATGATGAACGAAGGATGAACGATTCGACAATTCATTGCGAACGTTCAATTTTTCGTCGTCGGAGCAAGTCCTCTCGTTCAGCGCTCCGAAAACGGCCGCGCTCGTTTCGGCACGCCATTTACGGCGTATTGATATCCAGGAGTAATGCGAAAACCCGGCTTCACGAAGGAGCCGGGTTTATGCGCGTGATGCCGAATCTTGAAACGAACCCGGAATTCAGACCCGCGGTTCGTCAGCGAGAGCTATTTCGCGGCAGCCAGAGCGGCTTCGTAATTGGGTTCGTTGGCGATTTCCGAGACGTATTCGACATGTTTGATCTTGTTGTCAGGTCCCACGACGAAGATCGCACGGGCCAGGCAACGATCGAGGGCGCCCCCCTTGATCAAGACGCCATAATCCTCGCCGAATTTCGTGCAGCGGTGCGCGCTGAGGCACGTCACGTTTTCGACCCCCTCGGCCCCGCACCAGCGCTTTTGGCCGAACGGCAGGTCCATGCTGACGCACAGCACCTGCAAGTTGGGAAGCGACTTCACGCGGTCGTTAAAGAGCTTCGTCTCTTTGTGGCACACGGGCGTATCGAGGGACGGAATGGCCGCGATGATCCGCGTTTTGCCCGCTGAATTCGCCAGATTCACGTCCTTGAGATCGGCGCCTTGGAGCGTGAAATCGGGGGCAGTGGCTCCGGGGGCGAGCTTTGGTCCTGCCAGGTCCACCGGGTTCCCTTTGAGCGTGACGGCTCCGTGTCGAATGTCGGCCATGGGTCTATTCCCTTCAATGAGGTTGTCGGATAACAATACGGTTGCGGCCTGAAGTATCGGATGATCGAGAGCCAGTTTCAAGGGTCTTGGCAAGCATGTTGAGTTCGGCGTACCAGTTCGACGTAGTCGTGGTTGGCGCGGGGCACGCCGGCATCGAAGCGGCGCTCGCGGCGGCGCGCCTGGGTGCGAAAACCGCGGTGTTGACGATGTCGTGCGATACGGTCGGCGCAATGAGCTGCAATCCGGCGATCGGTGGAATCGCCAAAGGCCAGATCGTGCGCGAAATCGACGCCCTGGGGGGCGAAATGGGCCGCGCCATCGACGCCACGGGAATTCAATTCCGCATGCTCAACCGGGCCAAGGGTCCGGCCATGCACAGCCCTCGTGCCCAGGCCGACAAGAAGGCCTACCAGTTTTGGATGAAACACCGGATCGAAGAACAGCCGGGCTTGACGCTGCGTCAGGAAGTGGTTGAAGGCATTGGAGTCGAGGCGGGCCGGGTGACGGGGGTTCGGGTCCGCGGGCCGGCGTTTTACGGGGCCTCGGCCGTCATTCTGACCACAGGCACGTTCCTGCAGGCCGTCATGCACACCGGAGAAGCCAAATCGACCGGCGGAAGGGCGGGGGAAGGAACCAGCGGCGGAATATCGCAAACGCTGGGGGAGCTGGGGTTCGATCTGGCACGCTTCAAAACGGGGACCCCGGCGCGGCTGAACGGCCGGACGATCGACTTTTCGGCCCTGACCCTTCAACCAGGCGACGCCACGCCGCAGCCATTTTCGTTCTTCACCGAGCGCATCACCCAGCCGCAGATGGACTGTTATCTCACCGAGACCAATCCTTCGGTTCACGAATTGATTCGCGCCAATCTGCACCGTGCGCCGATGTACTGCGGACAGATCAAATCGACAGGTCCGCGGTATTGCCCGTCGATCGAAGATAAAGTCGTGCGATTTGCCGATAAGGCCTCGCACCAGATCTTCCTTGAACCCGAAGGTCGAAACACGCTGGAGTTCTATTGCAATGGCATTTCGACCAGCCTGCCGCGAGACGTGCAGGAGCAGATGATCGGCGGCATTCGCGGGCTGGAGCGGGCCGAAATCATGCGTTTCGGTTATGCCGTGGAGTACGATTACGCTCCGCCGACGCAATTGCACGCGACGCTCGAAACGAAGCTTATTTCGGGCCTTTACTTTGCGGGGCAGATCAATGGGACGACGGGCTATGAAGAGGCCGCCGGTCAGGGCTTGATGGCCGGCCTCAACGCCGCCTTGAAACTGGCCGGCAAGCCGCCGTTCGTTCTTGATCGCAGCCAGGCCTACCTGGGAGTCTTGATCGACGATTTGGTGACGAAAGGGGTGGATGAGCCTTATCGGATGTTCACCTCTCGGGCCGAATACAGGCTGCTTCTGCGGCACGACAATGCCGATCGGCGGTTGACGCCTCTGGCTCGGCGGATCGGCTCAGTGTGCGAAAACCGCTGGCGGCAATTGAGGGAGCACGAAGGCCAGATCGAGCGCGCCCGGAGCATTCTTTCGACCGAATTTCACCAGGGGGCCACCCTCGAGCAGCTTCTCAGGCGCCCGGAAATCACCTGGTCCGACTTGTGCGAAATGAGTTCTCCTCTGGCGGAACTTGCCATTTCGCCGCGGGCGGCAGAACAAGTGGTCTTGGAGACGAAGTACGCCGGCTACATTCGCAGGCAGCAGGCCCTGATCGCAAGGCAGGAGCTGATCGGCGCGGTTGCGATTCCTGAGGGATTCGACTACGTCGGAATCCCCCAATTGCGAGCCGAAGCAAAACAAAAGCTCGGACGGATCAAGCCTCGCAATTTGGGACAGGCGGGCCGCATCAGCGGGATCACGCCTGCCGATATCGCCGTTCTCGTTCTCTATCTTAAAGAGCCACATCGACTTGCATCCTAGGCCCGAGCCCGGAACTTGACGGTTTCGCTGAATTTCTCGACGCGCCCGGCAGCGTGTTGGAAAAGGGCGAAGTGCACCGACTGGGGACGATCAGATTCTGTGGAAAACTGATGTCGAACGGGTTAGCCCCCGCCATTCACCGGGCTGCAAAGCGCGGGGAAAGTCTGGCGAGAATAACGCATGTTGACCAGTTTCGCAGAATGGATATAATCGGCACTCGTGGTAAGTTCGGTAAGTCAACCGGAGGCAACTTACCAAGCCGTTTGACCGAGCCTTCTTTTGGCGGTCTAAAAAAGGGCCTGTTGTCGTGCCAGGGATGAAGACCATCCCATTCGGGAATGGTCGTTAGCACATCGGCTTCCATGTGGAGTCGTCGATACGAAAAGGATCTTTTATGAGCAACATGAAAACGGTCTATACCACGGGTGAAGCGGCCAGAATCTGCAAGGTCAGCCAGCAAACGATCATTCGCTGTTTTGATTCCGGCCAGCTCAAGGGGTTCCGCGTTCCCGGTTCGAAGTTCCGGCGAATTCCGCGAGACATTCTGTATAAGTTCATGAAGGAAAACGGCATCCCGACCGACGCGCTCGAAAGCGGCAA
>DATGKC010000362.1:0-14077 GCA_035294845.1 Planctomycetaceae bacterium
ATTTCGGCAATCTTATTCATGGTTTTTGTGAGCCTTGGGTACTGTGAAAATATGGTGATATAAGAAAGCCCTGGAAAACCGGGCAATTTCGTCGATGGACGAGGGTACCCATTTCGTCAAAGTCCTTAACGGCGTTGCCGAACAGGGGTGCCAGGCGAATAGAACTTCGAATGCGCATCAAGTCGAACAACACCGGGTCAAACTGTTTCGCGAGGAGCTGATTGAAATGCCTCATCATCGGGGTGTGACGTAAACGTCCGACGCGACCGACGTCCATGCGAGCGGTTCTGCGACCCCTCGGGGGTCGGATGGATATGACAAAACATGCTACCGGGGGTGGTCGCTGCGCGACGACCCCCGGCTAACTATCTGGCACCCCTCATCGGGGTACAGCGCAGTTCGGTCCCGCTTCTATCTATCTATCCGCGCGTATCCGCGAAATCCGCGGTCACTTCTCGTTTTTGATCGGTTCATTTGTCCGCCGCGGCGGATCGGCCGCGTTAGGAAATCCGGGTTGCTCCTACCTGTCCCCGACGCTTGAAAGTTGTCCTACAGTAGGATACCATCGGCCTTCGGTTTTTACTCCCGTTCCGCCTGCATGAGGAGCCCGATGTCGTCTCACGTCAAGCCGCTGCGAAAATTGAAAGTTTTGCAGCGCCCGGATCTCCTCTATAAGGTCGCCCAGGAAGAGATTAAGTCATACATCATCGAGCACGGGCTTAAGCCTGGCGATGCGCTGCCGCCGGAGACCGAGCTCGCTCAGCAATTCAATATCAGCCGCAATTCGGTCCGCGAGGCCGTAAAGTCGCTGGAATCCCTGGGCATTCTGGAAGCCCGGCCAGGTTCGGGGCTTTTCGTGCGGCACTTCTCGTTCGATCCGATTCTGGCCAATCTCGGCTATGGAATCATGTACGACCTGAAGCAGGTCTCGGACGTTCACGAAATCCGGTCGGTGATCGAGAACGGCATGTCGGAGCGAGTGATCAAGGCGATCGTGCCCGAACAAACCGCCAGATTGCGAGAGGTGCTGGGGCGCATGCATGAGGCCGCCCTCCGCGGCGAATACTTCGCCGAAGACGACCGGTTGTTGCACCGCTTGCTGTACGAATACATCGACAACTCGGTGATCGGAAAGATATTGGACGTCTTCTGGGTGGTCTTTGACCAGGCGAAGCAGCATGCGATCATCCCGGGACCTGCGCATCCCATGGAGACTTACGAACGCCACGCGCGAATCGTGGAAGCTATGGAAAAGGCCGACCTGCGCGCCTTGCAAGCCGCCATGGCGGGGCATTACGAAGCCGTCCGCGAGCGCCTGCAGACTGCCCAGCAAATGCAGCTTGAGCGAGGCCATTGAACGAGTCGCGCATTCGAAACTCGACGATTTGCACCAGGAGATAGACCATGTTTCGCCTTGCCCTCTGCGCAGACACGATCTTCTGCGACCTGCCGTTTACGCAGCGCGTCAAGCAAATCGCGAAGGCGGGTTTTCTCGTCGACTTCTGGCGATGGATGGATCGCGACATCGATGCCATCGCGGCCGATCCCTCGGTCACGATCACCGGCATCACAGGGTACGTGGGCGGCAGCCTCGTCCATCCCGACGGTCTCGAAGAATACATGAAAGGCGTCGAGCAGACGCTGGCGGTCGCCAAAAAACTGCGCTGTAAGCAACTGGTCCTTTCGACGGGCGAAATCAACCACGAGGGCAAACCGGTACACCAGGTCGCCCGGCATCCGGCGACGTTCTGGATCACGGCTTATAAAGGACTGTGCCGCGCGGCCGAGCTCGCCGAAAAGCACGACGTTGTCTACGGCGTCGAGCACCTCAACACGAAAGTCGATCATGGCGGCTACACTCTGCCGTTGGTCGAAGACGCCGTGCGCCTGATCGAAGAAGTCGGCAGCCCGCGCATCCGATTGCTGCTCGATGTCTATCACGCGCAGATCGAAGAAGGCAACGTCACACAAATCATTCGCGACTACAGCAAGTATTTGAGCTATGTCCACGTGGCCGACGTGCCGGGGCGTCACGAGCCGGGCACGGGCGAGATCAACTATCCACACATCGCGCGGGTCCTGAAAGAGACAGGCTACAGCGGCATCGTCGCGCTCGAAGCCTATCCCGAGAGCGATCCGCACAAGGCCATGAGCCGATTCCGGGAGGTTTTTGGATGAAGGGCAAGCTGTCGGGAAAGGTGGCGATCGTCACCGGCGCGAGCAAGGGCATCGGGCAGGGGCTGGCGATCGGGCTGGCGGCGGCCGGCGCGTCGGTGGCCGTCAATTACAAAACCGACGCCGCCGGCGCCGAGGCCGCCTGCCGCCGGATCCGCGAGGCCGGAGGGACTGGGGATGCGTTTCAGGCCGACATTGGATCGAAGATTGAATTCGAGCGGCTGATCGAAGCCGTGTGCGCCCGCTACGGGCGGATCGACGTGCTGGTCAACAACGCGACCCGCACGCGGTTTGGCCCGGTCTTCGAATTGACCGAAGACGACGTAGACGACGTGATCGACACCAACCTGCGCGGGCCATTTTTCGGGATCGTCGCCGCGGCACGGCAAATGACGGCCCAGGGGGGAGGCTCGATCATCAACATCAGCTCGTGCGCGGCACGATTGATGATCGCGCATCACTCCAGCTACACGATGGCCAAAGGGGGCCTGGAGGCTCTCACGCAGCAACTGGCACTGGAGCTGGCGCCGCAAAGAATTCGCCTCAATGCAATTTCCCCGGCGCCCACCAGCACCGACCGCAATCGCGGCTACGACCCCGATTACGACCGGAAATGGGGCGCGGTCATTCCCGCGGGGCGAGTGGCGCGCGTCGAGGACTACGTCGGGCCCTGCGTCTTCCTGGCAAGCGACGACTCTGCCTTTCTGACCGGGCAAATTCTCAATGTGGATGGCGGCTGGACGTTGCAGGGAAGGACTCCGGACCTCTCCTCGTTCGACTACTCGGCAGATCGCGCGCGCGACAAAAACCCAACGACATGAAGATCACCTGGTGCGCCCATGCGGCGTTCTTGCTTGAAGGCGACGGACTGCGAATCGTCACCGACCCTTACCTGCCCGAAGCGACCGGCCTTGCGCCGATCTTCGAGCCGGCCGACGTCGTGATCCGCAGCTCGGCCGACGACGAAGGGCATTGTCATGCCGCCATGATCGGCGGCAACCCCGCAGTCGTCACAGCGACGGAGATCGACGGCGCACCGGCCGAAGTTTGTGGACTTTCGATCAGCGCCATCCAATCGCAAGAGAGCCTGATCCACAAGGAAGCGCCTCGCGACAATGCGATGTACCGCTTCACGCTCGCCGGCATCCGCATCACGCATCTGGGCGACGTGGGCAATCGGCTGACTGACGCACAGCTCGAGGCCATGCAAGGCACTGACGTCTTGCTGGCGCCGACGGGGGGCCCGCCGACGATCGATCTCGACGACCTGTGCGAAGCGATCCGCGTGATCCGGCCGGCCATCACAATCCCCATGCATTACCGGCTCCCGCGATTGAAAGCCGACTTGTTTCCGGTCACCGAGTTCACTCGCCGCTTCCCCCCCGAAACCGTGACCTGGCACAACGCGTCGATGGTCATTTTGACCCCGATGTTGATGCCTGCGCGCGGGCGGGTTATCGTGCTGGAGCCGAGCACGGGCTAATCAGAATTTGCAGGATCAGGCTCCGCGACCAACCGACGCTTTACCCCGAGAGGCACACCCCATGTCCGCCACCCGCAATGACAAAACCATTCGGCTCACCATGGCCCAGGCCGTGGTCAAATACCTGCAAGCCCAGTACAGCGAGCGCGACGGCACGTCGCGGCGGCTCGTGCCGGCCATGTTCGGCATCTTCGGTCACGGAAATGTGGCGGGATTGGGCCAGGCGCTTTATGAGTGCGGGCAGGAATTGCCTTATTATCACACGTGGAACGAGCAGGCGATGGTGCACACTTCGGCCGCGTTTGCGAAGGCCAACCAGCGGCTGGCGACGCTCGCGTGCACGTCGTCGATCGGACCGGGCGCGACGAACATGGTGACCGGCGCGGCCCTGGCCACCATCAACCGCTTGCCGGTGCTCTTGTTTCCTTCCGACTATTATGCCACGCGCCGACAAGGGCCGGTGCTCCAGCAGCTCGAACACCCGATCTCGGCCGACATGAGCGTCAACGACTGTTTTCGTCCCGTCAGCCGATTTTTCGATCGCATTTCGCGCCCGGAGCAACTGCTCACCGCGCTCCCCGAAGCCATGCGCGTGCTCACCGATCCCGTGGAAACAGGCGCCGTCACTCTCGCCTTGCCGCAAGACATTCAGGCCCATGCCTGCGACTACCCGGCGCGCTTTTTCGAGCAGCGCACCTGGCGAGTCGAACGGCGGGTTCCCGATCCCGATCGGCTGCGCGAGGCCATCGCGCTCATTAAGTCGTCGCAGCGGCCGTTCATCATCGCCGGCGGCGGAGTCCATTATTCCGGCGCCTCGAAAGAGCTGCGGGCGTTTGCCGAGGCGGCGGGAATTCCCGTGGGCGAGACGTTCGCCGGCCGGGGAGCCATTGCCACCGACACGCCCCTCTTGCTGGGGGGCGTCGGCGCCACGGGCGCACCCTGTGCGGGGAAAATCGCGAGCCGGGCGGATCTCGTGATCTCGATCGGCACTCGCCTCACCGACTTTACGACCGGGTCGCAGTCGATGTTCCAACATCCGAACGTGAAGTTCATGAGCATCAACGTGTGCGGGCACGACGCCTACAAACAGGGGGCCTTGCCGATCATCGCCGACGCTCAGCGCGCCTTGCAATCGCTGACGGAAATGGCCGCAGCAGCCGGCGTGCGCCCCAATCCCGCCTACTTGAGCGAAGTCTCAGCCGCTCGCGAGGCCTGGCACAAGACGCTCAAAGACGACGTGTATCGCCAGATCCCCGGAGAGGCGATGAGCCAGGGGCAGCTCATCGGCGTGCTCAACGCCGAAGCCCGCGAGGGAGACACTATCGTCGCTGCCGCCGGCCTGCCTCCGGGAGACCTGCACGAGATATGGGACGCGACACGCGGCTGCGCGTGCCATATCGAATTCGGGTTCTCGTGCATGGGCTACGAGATTCCGGGGAGCCTGGGCGTGCGGATGGCGCAGCCCAAGGGCGAAGTCTATACGTTGGTCGGCGACGGCACGTATCTCATGAGCCCCACCGAGCTGATGACCGCGCTGCAAGAAAATCTCAAGATTACCGTCGTGATTTCTGAAAACCACGGTTACCAGTCGATCCGCCGCCTGCAAATGGGGCGCGTGGGGCGCAGCTTTGGCAATGAATTTCGCCTGCGCGACGCCAAATCGCGCCGGTTGGAAGGCGAGTACGTTAAGGTCGATCTCGCCGCGAACGCCGCGAGCATGGGCGCTCGCACGTGGCGCGCCGCTACGCCCGAAGATTTGCGGCGCGCCTTGCAAGAGGCGCGCGCAGAAACCCGCGCTTGCGTCATCGTTGTGGAAACGGAAAAGCACCGTTACCTTCCCGGTTCAGAGGTTTGGTGGGACGTGGCCGCCGCCGAGGCGACGCAAGACTCGGTGACGCGCGAGCTGCGGACCCAATACGAACAAGATCGCGCTCGGTTGCAACGCTTTTACTATTAAGTGGTCCAATCAGAGGTGCACCATGAAAGTCAAGATCGGCACGGCTCCCGACAATTGGGGTGTGTGGTTTCCGAGCGATCCCAAACAGACGCCCTGGAATCGGTTTCTCGACGAAGTCGTCGAGGCCGGCTACGACTGCATCGAATTAGGCCCCTACGGCTATCTTCCGACCGACAAGGCCAAGCTGCACGACGAGTTGGGGAAGCGCAAACTTCAGGTGGCGGGGACGTTCGCGATGGGGCACTTGGAAGACGACGCTTCCTGGCCGGCGCTCGAGAAGCAAGTTCTGGGCGCGGGCGAATCGCTCTCATCGCTGGGGGCGCGGTTTTTGGTGTTGATCGACGATACGTACACCGATTTATTTACCGGCAAGGCGTATCGCCCCGCGCGTCTTAACGACAGCGAATGGAAGAAGCTGATCGACCGCACGCACCAGATCGCCGACATCGCCCACGATCGGTTCGGGCTCACCGTCGTTTTTCATCCGCACGCGGAAACGCACGTGGAATATGAAGACCAGATCGAAAGGCTGTTGGCCGACACCAATCCCGAGCGCGTTTTCCTGTGCCTCGACACAGGGCACCACGCCTACCGCGGGGGCGACCCGGTGGCCTTCATGCGGCGCCATCATAAGCGCATCCCCTACCTGCATCTGAAAAGCGTCGACCGCGACATCCAGAAGCGGGTCGAGCGCGATCACGTTCCCTTCGCAATCGCCGTCGGCCAGGATATGTTCTGCGAACCCTCGAAAGGCGCCGTCGATTTTCCCGCCTTCCGCAACGTGCTGCGCGAGATCGACTACGACGGCTGGGCCATCGTCGAACAGGACATGTACCCGGCGCCGTTCGACAAACCGATGCCGATCGCCAAACGCACGCGCGAGTACCTGAGAAAAATCGGCATCGGATGAGTTGACAAACTGGAACTTCATCGTACGAGCAATCAATGCCAGAAACCGGCAACTTTTTGAGCATCCTTCGCGCGGGGGGCGTGTGCCTGGGGGCGGGGATCAGCTTCACCGATCCCACGGTCACCGAGGCGCTGTCGAGCGTGGTCGACTTCCTCTGGATCGATATGGAGCACAGTCCCCTGTCGATTGAAGCGGTTCAAGCGCACGTCATGGCCGCCAAGGGAAGCCGCGCGACGCCTCTCGTGCGCGTCGCGTGGAACGATCCGGTGCTGATCAAGACCGTGCTCGACGTGGGCGCTGCCGGAATCATCATTCCCATGGTGCGCACGGCCGACGAAGCACGCCGCGCCGTCGCGGCCTGCAAATACCCGCCCGAAGGAATTCGCGGTTTCGGCCCGCGGCGGCCGACCGACTACGGCCGGCGCGGCGGCCCCGAGTACTGCCGGGCGGCCAACGCCGACGTCATCGTCATCCCGCAGATCGAGCACATCGACGCGGTGCGAAACCTGGACGAGATCATCAAGGTGCCGGGCATCACGTCCTTGCTCATCGGCCCTCAAGACCTGGCTGGTTCGATGGGCCACATGGGCGAGCCTCAGCATCCGGAGGTCTGGGCCGCGATCGACACGATTATCGAGAAGGCCCGCCGGGCGAAAATGTTCGTGGGCGCCGGAACAGGAGGAGACCCGGCGAAGCTGGCCGAATGGTTCAAGCGCGGTTTGCACTGGCTCACGGTGGGCAACGACTACTCACTCATGCTGGCAGCCGCCGACGCGGCGTGCCAGCGGCTGCGCGGCGAATTTCCGCGCGCCCGTGAATAATGCAACAAGGGCGCGGTTGGATCAGGGCGTATTACTCAGGGTGGTACTCAGAGGAGAGCGGCACGCATGTTTCGTTTGTGGTTTGAACGACCTCTGCCGGCCGAATACGCGCACTTGCTGGACGGCGCGGCTGTGGCGATCGGGGCGGCCCAGGGCCCGCGCGAAAAAGCGCTCGATTCGCTCCCCCAGGCCCAGGCGATCATCGCTTCAGCGCGCATCCGCTACAACGGCGACTTCATGGATCAGGCGCCGGAGCTCAAGATCATCGCCCGCACGGGCATCGGCATCGACAACATCACAGTCCCCGACGCCACCCAACGCGGCATCGCCATTTGCAACGCTCCCGATGCGCCCACCGTGTCGACCGCCGAACATGCGATCACGCTGATGCTCGCCGTCGGCAAACGGCTCAAGCGCAGTGCGCAAGCGCTGCGGCAGGGAGCGCTGGGCGATATTTTCAACAATCACGGAGGGCTGGAGATGAAGGGGCTCACGCTGGCGGTCGTGGGGCTAGGGCGAATCGGGCGCAGGGTCGTGCGCGTGGCGCAGGCCCTCGAAATGAACGTCGTCGGCTACGACCCGCTCGTTGCCGCCGATCCCCAGGCCTCGCAAACGCTGGGAATCGAGCTGGCGGCGTCGCTCGAAGAACTGTTGCCGAAAGCAGACATTGTCACGCTCCATGTGCCCAGCTCGGCTGAAACGCGGCGCATGATCGATGCCAAAAGGCTCGCGCAGATGAAGCGCGGCGCAATTTTGATCAACACGGCCCGCGGCGAGCTTGTCGACCAAGACGCGCTGCTTCGCGCCCTGGATAGCGGGCATTTGCAAGGCGCGGGCCTGGATGTATTCGATCCCGAGCCGCCGCCGCCCGATTGCCCGCTATTGCACCGCGACGACGTTGTGGCGACGCCGCATCTGGCCGGCGTCACGGTAGCCAGCCGCCAGCGGCTGTGGGGCGCCGCCATCGCCCAGGCGCTGCAGGCGCTGCGCGGCGAACGTCCCCCACACCTGGTGAATCCCGAAGTCTGGCCGCTGCGCCAACGGTCGTAAGAGGATCCGGATCATGGTCGCCTGGGGCATCGGCACCATAGCGAGCTCCCAATGATTCGCGTCCACGGCATCGACGTGCTCGACACTCCTCAAGAGCTGCTCGATCCGGCGCGCACCGCGGTCGTCGTCATCGACATGCAGAACGAGATCGTTTCCAACGGCGGCGGCTATGCCAAACACGGCTATGACGTTTCTCCCATTCAGGCCATCGTTCCCACCATCGGCCGCTTGCTTGACGCCGCCAGGCAATGCGAAATACCCGTCATTTACACCGAGTTCGTCCATCGCGACCGATTCGGCGCCTGTCTCATGGATGGGCCAAACACGTTTCTGCACCGGCGGGCCGAGTGGATTTCGGACGTTACGGAAGGAACCTGGGCGGCCGCCACGGTCGATGAGCTCGCTCCCAGGCCCGGAGAGACCGTTCTTGCGAAGAGCCGGGCCAGTGCCCTTTGCCACACGGGGCTGGAAGGGCTTCTCAAAGACCGTGGAATTGACTGCGTGCTGCTGGTCGGCTGTCTCAGCGACGGCTGCGTGCTCAAGACGGCCATCGACATGACTCACCACGGATTCTATGCAATGGTCGTGAGCGATGCCGTCGCCTCGATGAATCCCGAGAGCCATCGTCTGGGTCTTGACTATCTCGCGCTCAAGGTCCCGATATTCACGTCGGCCGAGGTTCTCGCTGTTTGGGGCGGGTAGTGGGGACACTGTGAGTTTTCCGCCAGACCGTGTAGCGGGGTCATTTCGAATTTTTCGGCACGGTCATTTGATCGGTCAGTAGGTCCATGCTCCTCCGGAGCCTGACCGGGACTGATTCTGCGATTCCGATTCGTCGGGCGCCAACCCACGGGCTGACGCCCGTGGCTCGCCTGATTAATCTGGCGCTGAGGAATATGCCGCTCACGCACCGCCCGGCGATTTGACGTTCCGCGTGTTCGTGCGATATTGTAGATTGTTCGAATTCACTGAAACGACCGGCAGTACCCTGTGACGCCGGGTGAATTTCGAGGAGCGTCGTCGATGTTCTCGGTATTGGGGCCGCGCGGCCGCTTGTGCGATTCGATCTCGCGGCGCGAGTTGCTGACTTTCGGCGGGCTTTCGCTTGTCGGGCTGGGGCTTCCTGATTTTCTGCGACAGCGAGCGCTGGCGCAAAGCTCGTCTTCGTTGGAGCGTGTCACGTCGCGCCAGGGATTCGGCAAGGCCGAATCGGTGATCTTCGTCTATCTGCAAGGCGCGCCGAGCCATATCGACCTGTGGGATCCCAAGCCCAACGCGCCGGCCGAGATTCGCGGAGAGTTTTCCCCGATTGCCACCGAGGCGCCGGGCGTTTTGCTGGGCGAAGTGTTGCCCAAGCTCGCCCGGCAGGCGGCCAAGTTCTCGATTGTCCGCTCGGTCGGATGCAAGCCGAAGGGACTGCCCAACCACGGCTCGGCGATTTATATGCTCATGACCGGCCACGATCCGAGCAATTTTTCGCCGACGGGCTTGGCCGTTCCCCCATCGCGCGAAGACCTGCCTTCGGTGGGATCAGTGGCAGCGCGCTATCGGCCTGGGGGCGCGGGACGATTCAGCTACGTCACGGTTTGCGGCCCGACCAAAGAGGCGGCCGTCGTCGGACTCGGACAGGGCGCGGGCTTGTTGGGAGGGGCGTTCGACCCGTATCAGATGTACGACGACCCGACCAAGCCTCTGAAACTCGAGGTCTTTTCGCTTCCCGGAGACGTCACGCTCGACCGTCTCAAGGATCGGGTCGACTTTCGCCGGTTGATCGACGCACAGGCGTCCGCGCGCCCGTCGCCTATTGCCGCCGGCGACCGGCAGCGACTGACCGGCGCCGATTCGTTCGACGCCTATTATCACAAGGCGCTCTCGATCATCCAATCGAACGCGGCGGTCCGCGCGTTTCGACTCGAGGAAGAGCCGGCTGCCGTGCGCGAACGGTATGGCATGACGCGATTCGGGCAAAGCTGCCTGTTGGCCCGCCGATTGATCGAGGCCGACACCCGTTTCGTGCAGCTCACCTGGCCCGCGCGGTCGGACGACGAACCGGCTCCCGGCCCCGACGGCTCGTGGGACACGCACCGCAACAATTTTCCCACTCTGCGGAATGATCGGTGCCCCGTCTTCGACCATTCGCTTTCGGCGCTGATCGAAGACTTGCATCAGCGGGCCTTGCTCGAAACGACGCTTCTGGTCGCCGTCGGCGAATTCGGCCGCTCGCCCAAAATCGGCGCGCCCACGACGAACAACGTCGGACCCGGCGGGCGCGACCACTGGCCCGACTGCTACAGTTGCCTCATCGCGGGGGGCGGGGTCGCTGTCGGCCAGGCATATGGCGAATCCGACCGGTTCGGCGCTTATCCCAAGAGCAGCCCCGTGCATCCGTACGACCTCATCGCCAGCGTGTTCCATGCCCTGGGCATCGACCCGGCCACCGAATACCTCGACACGCTTAATCGCCCGCGCCGACTCGTCGAGCACGGCCGAGCGGTCGTCGGGCTGTTCTCGTAGCGCGCTCACTGCAGCAAGGCGTACAAGATCACATTCACGCCGATCTTGACGGCGTCTTCATGCACATAGCCGGTGCACGCCACCGAGGCTTGGCGCTCGAGGGAGCAACTGATGTCGTACTTGGAGTAGATCACGACAAAGCGGCCGTCGACTTCGACCCCTTCCAGGAAGGGTTCGACGCTGCGTGTGGAAGTCGCCAGGGCGGCGTCAGGCGAAGCGGCGTCGGGTTCGCGGCGCTTGACGGTCTTCAAGTCGTAACCGATTTTCGCCGTGAAGATCTCGTGGTCGGGCGGTATGCGCTTGAGCGGGTTGTCCGGAAATAACTGCTCGACGAGTCTCCGAAAGCTGCGATCGTATTGAGGCTGTCCGCAGCACGCATCGGAAAACAGCACGCCCCCCTGTTTGATGTAATCGCGGAGTTTGTCTTGTTCGCTCTTGCTGAGCGCGAAATCGTTCCGCCCGTGCATATAGGCGATGGGGTACCGGAAGAGGTTCGGGTCCAAGAGCGTGAGGTCCCGATGCTTGGTGGAAACGGCCATGCCCGCGGTGCGGTTGAGCGCCACCAGCAGGTTCTTGAGCGCCTGGGGAGCCGCATCCCAGTCTCCCGTATAGCGGACTTTCGAAATCTGCAATAAGTCGCGCTCGATCTTGTCGGCCTCGACATTCGGGACGGCCTGTTCCTGCTGAACGAGCTTGTCGAGAACTTCACGCCCGGTGACGTACGCCACGACGTTGACCCCCACGCGCGTCGCCTTGTCGATCATCGTAACAAGATCCTTCGAGCGCCCAGGTATCTCAAACGACGTCCACTTGTCCCACAAACACGAGACGTCGTGAGGAGAATACATAATGCTCGTGCGGCAGCCGACGTCGACCCCCCATAATTCGGCCGACGGCTCGCCGGTCGCCTTGTCGATCAGGTTGAATTCGCTGCGGAAGACGGGATGATCGGCCGAAAGCCTTTTGAGCTGCGCTTCGGAAGGGGGATACATCTGGCGCACGAGATCGCGGAACCCCTCGTCAAAAGCCGCGCTTTTGCAATTATTATCGACGAAGATGAACCCCCCTTGCAGAATATATTCTTTGAAGAGCGCGACCTCTCGCGGATGGAACTGGGGCGCATCGGAGCCCCCGATGAACAGTATCGGGGCCTGCATCAAGTCGGCGACTTCGGCCTGGCCGATGTCGACGGTCTGCCAGGTGAGGAGTTTTGGCCACTTGGGGCGGTTGCTGATGAGCTGGGTCAGGTTGCGCACATCGTCGGGATGGCGATTCCAGTCTTCGCCCAAGACCAAGTTGCGGTTTTGATCTCGAGGGCCGTGTTGCAGCTTGTTGATAAGAACGGGCGCCATGCCCTTCGAAAGAAACATGAGGGCGAAGCTCGTCCCTACGATTCCATCCTGCAGTTGCCCCTCTTGCCAGGCGCCCGATCCTTTATTTTGCTGGCTGATGAGGTACTCGGCCCCCTCGCGGTACCAATCGTGCTTCTGCCCGCGGCTGTTGATGAAAAACCGACGGCCGCTGAAGCGCCCGGCTCTCTCTAACCCATACAGATAGTACAAGAACCAGCGGCCGTCATTGGGGTTATCCCTGACGGAAAACTTGTTCCCCAGCCAGCGACAGGCGTCTTCGAGGGGTTTGTCATGCCGAGGTTCGCCGCAGCACACCGGCGTGCCGTCGGCATTCAGCTCTTTTTCGTCGGCGCGCAGCATGGCCTGCGTAATGACGAGCGTGGCGATGCCGGCCACGGTCATGCTTCCCGTGCTCCCGTGGGCGGCGGCCGGACCGGCGTAGCTCCAACCTCCATCCCCATTCTGCGTGGAAAGCCAATGATGGCGCGCCCGGCGCCAGGTCTCGCGATTGACGCTGACGCCCATTTCTTGCGCCTCGCGCAGGGCCAGCACGGCGAACTGTCCGTTGCTGCGGTCGCCGCCCCCCCCGATCTGCAGGTTCTTGCTGTAACTCCAGGAGCCCCCGTTGACTCCGTTGCGAATTTGCGATTCCTCGAGATCCTGGACGAGCTTGAACACGCGCGCGAGGTCCTGCTTGCCATCTTTGGCGGCCGCCAGCGCCTGGATCATCAGTGAGATTTCGTAAGTCATCGTCGGCTCTTGCCGGCGAAGCCAATTCAGGCCGCGCGCGATCGGCGGATCGGCGACCGTCATCCCGGTATTGATCAGCGCCAACATCGCCAGGCTGCTGACGCCGACGCCGTAGCTGTCGTTTCCGCCTCCGCTTTTCCACGATCCATCGGGCTGCTGGGCCGCGAGCAACACCCGTTTGGCGCGCTCGATCGAGTCGAGCACCTGTTTGGCCGAAATCTCGGCCGCCGCGAGGCTGATTGGTTGCGGTAGAAAAACTCCCCCGGCGCAGGCAACGCACAAGGCCAGTCGCAAAGCACGACATCGCATGGACAGCTCCAACGCAAAGCGGCGGCCCGCTCGCCGCATTCCGTTATTTCATTTCCGTCGCCGGCTTCGAGAGCGTCCACCCCGTGAGCTGGGCCTCGACATTGATCTTCGTTCCGTCGCGGTTGACTTCGATTTCAATTTTGTCTCCCACTTTGTGGCGCTTGGTGATTTTGATGAGCTGCTCGAAATTCGACAATTCTTCACCGTCATATTTGACGATCATGTCGTTTTCGAGAATGCCTGCCTTGGCGGCCGCCGAATTTGGTTCGACCCTTGTCACCCGGCACGGGGAATCGGCATTCCCCGAGATGCCGAGCATGGCAGCGCCCCGATTTTCGATCTTCATTCGAGGACGCGCGCGTTGAAGATCGTCGATACGATCGGCCGGAATGTTCGCTGCCTCCGCCACGACATAAACAATCGGCAAGGGAAATCGCGCCGACATTCGCTTGATATCGACGAGCCCCGCGGCGCCACCTTTCCAACTTTCTGCCAGAATGACAATGGGCAATGGATTCTCTTCGGCCGGAACGTCAATGATCTCCTTGCCCAATTTGTCGCTCTCCGCCTGTTTGACGATGGCGCCTTGGGCGCGTAGACGCAAAATGGCTCGCTTCCAGCGGCGATCACGTCCTTTTTTATGTTCTTGCGAGGGGGGGAAGTCGCCCGACTCCAGCATGGCCCACGCCCGCCGCGAGGCGGCCCGATTCGTCGATTGCTCGAGCTGTTCCAGCGCCAGTTCGACCGCATCGAACG
>DATGKC010000363.1:0-8938 GCA_035294845.1 Planctomycetaceae bacterium
GAATATCATCACGATCTGGACTACCTGATCAGCATGCTCGACTGGGATGCAAACGTGAATCCCGAGTTTGCGAAAAGCAACAAGGTGTTCCCCATACCCGTGAAACCGGTCGCGGAGATGGACGCGGCCGGCTATCGGGAACTATGGATCACCTACGGGACCCCGCACTATTCGGCCAAGGAACTTACAGTGCTGCCGGGCCGCAGAGTGGTCATCGGAGATTCCGAGGCCTATGGAGCTCTGGTTTCACAAGGCCACGGAATGTTTGGAAAACACCCTGTGTCCGCGCCCACCATGATCCGCTTCGGCGAAATGACCGAAGATGAAGTGTTCGTGACGGCCCGGCGCGCCGCCGAGGGCGTCACATTCGAGAACACCGGTTCGGAGCCGCTCGTGGGCCTGCGCTATTTCGGGCCCGATGCAAGTCCCGATGCTCCAAGCGTTGGGGATTACCGCAAGAAGAATAAATAACAAGTCGAGAGGCGAGTCTATCCACGGAATAATCGAGGGTCGTCATCATGAGCGCTTCACCAAATGGAAACAATTTCCCCAAACTTCACAACGCCGCCTGGCCGGGCGTGGTGGGCAAAGGCTCTGAGGGCGCCGAACCATTCATCGACCTGGCGACGATGCTCGACTTGACGGCCGCCGCCCAAGTCGACGGAACGAAATTCGACGGCGTCGACCTGTTCTTATTTGCGCCGCACGTCGATATCGACTCATCGAATGATGATTTGAAGCGGCTGGCCGACACCGTGCGGGCCAAGAACCTCGTTATCGGTTCGGTCGTGGCGCCCGTCTGGCCGCCCACGGGCGGGGGCTCGGCGATGGGGAACGAAGCCGAGCGCAAGCAGTTCGTCGAGCAGGTGCGCAAGGGCTGCCGGATCGCCAAGAAGCTGCGCGAGCTGGGAATTCGTCCATACGGCGTGGTGCGAATCGACTCGGCCTGCGGGCCGGGAGACTGGATGAAAGACGTTGAGGCCAACCAGGTGCGGATCGCAGCGACGTTCCGTGAGGCTTGCGACGTGGCCAGCGACCACGGCGAGAGACTGGCCGCGGAAGGCGAGATTTGTTGGGGCGGCATGCACAGTTGGCGACGGATGGTACAGCTTTTGGAACTGACGAATCGTCCGGGTACGCTTGGATTTCAAGCCGACATGGCCCATACGCTTTTATACACGTTGGGATATAACGCGCCGGAAGACCGCATTCTCCCTGAGCCGTGGAACTGGAGCGATGGAGCGAAACTTGACGCGGCGCTGGCGAGCCTGACGGCCGCCTTGCGCCCCTGGACGATCGATTTTCACATCGCTCAAAACGACGCGACTGTCAAGGGGTCGGGCTCGCATGACAAGACGGGCCGGCACTGCCTGCCGACCGATCCGAACGGCAAGCTCAAAGTTGCCCATCACGCCGGGTTCTGGATGCGCGACGCCTACGGCAACCCCACCCGGAAATTCCGTCACATCTGCTGGGACGGCTGCATGTTCCCCAATGACGTGATGCGTAAGCCGCAAACTTGGAACGACATTTTGCGTGCCATGATCGACGTGAGAAACGCTCACGGCTGGAAAGAATGACTCGATTCGCCTGCGAAAGAAAACCTTCATGATAAAACCGCTGAACATCGGCCTGATCGGCTACGGCTTCATGGCGCGCGCCCATTCGAATGCCTACTGCCGCGTCAATAACTTTTTCGACGTGGCCTACAAGCCGGTGCTGAAGGCCTTGTGTGCCCGCAGTGCCGACCAGGCCCAGGCTTTTGCGGGAAAATGGGGGTATGAATCGGTCGAAACCGACTGGAAAAAGCTGGTGGCCCGCAAAGACATCGACGCCATCGACATTTGTGTCCCGAACAATCTGCATCACGATATTGCCGTCGCCGCCGCAAAAGCCGGAAAAATGGTCCTTTGTGAAAAGCCCTTGTCGATGGATACGAAAGAAGGGCAAAAAATGGTGGCGGCCGTCGAACGGGCCCGCGTACCGAATATGGTTTGGTATAACTACCGCAGGATCCCTGCCGTGACGCTGGCCAAGCGACTTGTTGACGAAGGGCGGCTGGGCCGAATTTTTCATTACCGCGCCGTGTTCCTCCAGGATTGGACGATTTCAGCCGAGCTCCCGCAGGGGGGGCAAGGGCTTTGGCGGCTGGACGTCAAGGCGGCAGGCAGCGGGGTCACCGGCGACCTCTTGGCGCATTGCATCGACACGGCTATTTGGATCAACGGAGCGATCGAAAACGTCTCAGCCATGACCGAGACTTTCATCAAACAGCGCAAACACAACCTCACGGGCAAAATGGAGAAAGTCGGAATCGACGACGCTTGCGCCTTTTTGGCTCGATTCGAAAACGGCTCGCTCGCGACTTTTGAATCAACCCGTTATGCGCGGGGACACAAGGCGCTGTACACGTTCGAGATCAATGGCGAGCGGGCCTCTCTCAAGTGGGACTTGCACGACTTGCATCGTCTTCAGTTTTTCGACCACGGCGACGAAGGCCGCCTGCGCGGCTGGAAGTCGATCCACGTGACCGATCACGGCGGCGAGCACCCCTATATGGACAAATGGTGGGTTCCCGGGCTGCAAATCGGGTACGAACACTCGTTCGTGCACCAGGTGGCCGATTTCCTGGAAGGCTTGACGAACGGCAAGCCGGCCGGCCCCACGTTCCGCGACGCCCTCGAAACTCAGAAGGTTTGCGATGCCGTCCTGGCGAGCGCCCGCAAAAAGCAATGGATGAAGGTCAAGTGACTTTTGACTTTCATCGGCTGCCGGTTCAGGCAATAATAAAGGCGTCTGGCTGGCGGAAGGAGCAGTTCGGCATTAACCGGGCTCCTGCCGCCAGTCGTTTTGCATCATGACGTGTCGCAACCGGCTGGAGCCAAAACGCTGCGCCGATCCGCCCGGCGGCGAGGAGATTGACCCATGGAACGAACCCCGACGACGCGCGAGGGATTCGACAAAATCCGAGAAGAAATCCGCCAGCTCGAAGACGTCGAGATGCCCAAGATCGCTCAAAAAATCGCCGAGGCGCGCGCCGAAGGCGATCTCAGCGAAAATGCCGAGTATCACGGGCAGCGCAATGAGCAAGGCCTGATGCAGGCCCGCATCAATCGGCTCAAAGAAAAGCTTGCCAATTCGTATATCGTCGATAAATCGGCCCTTCCCAAGGGGGTCGTCGCGTTCGGCAGCCTCGTGACCGTCAAGGATCTGAGCGACGGAGCGGAAGAAAAGTACCAGTTCGTCGGCCCCGGTGAAGAAGACTACATGGGCGAAGTTCTCAAGATTCTCACGAGCAGCCCGCTCGCCAAGGCCATGTTGGGAAAAAAGCCGGGTGAAAAAGTCGACATCCCGCTTCCCAAAGGCTCGCGGCGCGTCGAGATTGTCGCTGTCGAACAGTCATAAAATTCCCGCCCCACGCCCCCCCCGCCCTTCGTTCCCGCCAACGTAAAAATCGAATTCTTTCTCTCCCTTCGGTTTTCCCGGAATTCAAGGAATCCATTTCGAAATGCGCATAAGATCAATCATTGCAGGCGTGTTGGCGTGTCTTTCATCGACAGTTGCCCAGGCCGAGGATTGGACCGAATTCCGCGGACCAACAGGACAGGGCCTTTCGACGGCCCAAGGGCTCCCCACGCACTGGACGACGCTCGAAAACGTCGCCTGGAGACGTGAAATCCCCGGGAAGGGCTGGTCGTCGCCGGTGCTGCTCGGCGAGAAGGTTTATCTTACGACCGCCGTCCCCAAGAAAGCGGCCGAAACGGCGGTGCAATCGCTGCGCGCGATTTGCCTTAATGCCAATGACGGCGAAATCTTATGGAACGTCGAGGTGTTTGAGCAGCCCGCGGGCGCGGCCATGCACCAGAAGAACAGCCACGCCAGCCCTACGCCGGTGACCGACGGAAAGCGGCTCTATGTTCATTTCGGACCGCATGGCACAGCCGCTTTGGCCCTCGCCGACGGGAAAATCCTGTGGCGGAATCGAGAGCTGGAATATGCGCCCGTGCACGGCAACGGCGGATCGCCCGTGCTTGTCGACGGAATGCTCGTCGTCAGTTGCGACGGTGGAGACCTCCAATTCGTCGCCGCGCTCGAGCGGCAAACCGGAGCCCTCCGCTGGAAGACCCCGCGGAACGTCAACGCCGAAAAAGGATTTTCGTTCGGCACTCCACTCGCCATCACGGTTGACGATCGGCAGCAGATCGTGAGCGCGGGCTCTGATGCGGTCTGCGCTTATGATCCGAAGGACGGCAGCGAAATTTGGAAAGTCCGGTACCCGGGGGGATATTCGGTCGTTCCGCGACCGGTTTTCGGAAAGGAACTGTTATTCGTTTGCACGGGTTACAACGCGCCGGCGCTCTTGGCGATTCGCCCACAGGGGGCCTTGGGCGATGTCACGGAGACGCACGTGGAATGGCAATCGAGAAAGCGAATTCCGCTCAATCCGTCGCCGCTCCTGGTCGACGATGCGCTGTACCTGGTTTCTGATGATGGCATTGCCAGTTGTCTCGAAGCCCGCACGGGCGCCGAGCGCTGGAACCACCGCGTCGGAGGCAAGTTTTCTGCGTCTCCGGTTTATGCCGATGGAATGATCTTCCTGCAAAGCGAAGAAGGGGTTGGAATCGTTCTGAAAGCGGGCTCCGAGTACGAAGAACTGGGGCGCAACGATTTGGGTGAACCGACGCTCTCATCCTATGCCGTGGGCAAGGGAGCTCTGTTCATTCGCTCCGAGCGGCATTTGGCGCGGATGGAGCAGAAAAACAAGTAGCCCGCGGCGAAGTTTATTCATCGCCACGGGCTTTAAGTAGTCATTCACCGAGCAAATCATCACAGGCGCCTGTCAGAGCGACAGGCGACGCGGCAACACGCGACCCAGCGCCGCGCGGGGCGGCCGTTCAATCGACCTCGTCCATCTCGGGCAAGGGCAACGGCTGCGGGTGCGCTTCGCTGAGCGCGCCCATCAATTCGCGTTCTTTCGGACCATGATCGTAACAGTCGCGATCATGCCAGAGCGGCAATCCCGCCGCATAGCGGGCCGAAAGCATCAGGACTTTCTCCTCGGTGCCCGGTTTGGCCTTCGTGGATTTTAGAGGGTTGATACCCATAGCTTTGAATTCCTCGATGTCGAATGTTGCCCCGTTGTCATCCAGATCGTAATCGTCATGCGCCGCCAAATTGGTATCCGTTTCTTCGTCGACCGCCGTCCTCATCAGTTGCTCTCCATCAAAACAATTGGGTTCAAATCAGAAATCCTGCTGCCGAGCGTGCGCCCGAAATCCGTTTCCGCGATCTGGCCAGCCGCCTTTTTCTATACGGTAACGCGACCGCTGGATGCCTCTCTGCGAGCGCCGGCCGATGGCCGACAGACGCAATCAGGTCAGGGTCACACTCGGGAAGGAATCGGGTAGGGTCGCACGTTTCTGCCGGTTAAATTTTTTTGAGATTTCGGCGAAATGTCAACAAAAAAATTGGTTATTTTGAAAAGTTGTCGAGAATTCTTTGTCATTTCAAAGTTTCAGTGGGTGTTGATGCCAAGCTGTACGTGAGTAGTGGAATTCGTGGGGATTTCCGTCAAGTGCAAGCCCGACTCGGAATTCTCACGAATTCCGCTACAAACGACGCCGCGCGGCGAACAACTCGGCTTTTACAGCCAAAGGTTTGCCATCACGCTTTTGAACGCGCGGCAAGCTGCGGGGTTTTTCTTGATTTTGAGAACGCCGCGGCATGCGCCTGCTCGAATGCCACTTGAGCCAGATCGAGCGCCACACTGAGGCGCCCGGTCCAGGGCGCCCGCTCAATGCCCCGGTCGCGAGACCTGGTAGCGTTTGAGCTTCCGATCGAGAGTCGAGCGCTCGATTCCCAGAATCGTCGCCGCCTGCGATTTATTCCAATTCGTCCGGTCGAGGACAGCCAGAATGTGCTGCTGCTCCAGAGCCTCTAAAGTGATGTCGCCGAAACCCGGTGCGGCGTTCGACAGCGCCGAGCGCATTTCGTCTCCGCCGCCCAATGTCGAAACTTGAATATCGGCGGCTCCCACCAATTCGCCGGTGCACAAAATTACCGCTCGTTCGACCGTATTTTGCAGCTCGCGCACATTGCCGGGCCAATCGTAAGACGCCAGTTTTTCGAGAGCCGAGGGGGTAAAATTCTTGATCGTGCGGCCGGATTTGGCGGCAAACCCGTGCAGAAAGTGTCGCGCCAGAAGCTCGGTATCGTCCAACCGCTCGCGCAAGGGGGCCACAACGATTTCGACCACGTGCAGCCGGAAATATAAATCTTTGCGGAACGTCCCACTTTCGACGGCTCGCTCCAGATCGCGGTTGGTGGCGGCAACGACGCGCACATCGACTTGAATGGGCGTGTTGCCCCCCACGCGCTCGAAGGGGTGCCCCTCCAGGACGCGCAAAAACTTGGCCTGAATTCCCGGCCCCATTTCCCCGACTTCATCCAGAAACAGCGTCCCTTTATGGGCTTGCTCGAATTTCCCGATCTTGCGGCTCGTGGCGCCGGTGAACGAGCCCTTTTCATGCCCGAACAACTCGCTTTCCAGCAGGCTCTCGGTGAGAGCGGCGCAATTCATGCAGACGAACGGGCCGTTCCGGCGGCGGCTGGTGAAATGAATGGCCCGCGCCACCAGCTCTTTTCCCACGCCGCTTTCGCCGCGAATCAGCACCGTGGCGTCGGTCGGCGCGATCCGCCCGATCTTATTCTTGAGCGATTGGATGCTGGCGCTGTTCCCGATGAGATCGCTCTCGATCCCCAGTTGCTCGCGAAGCTTGAGGTTTTCGTTGCGCACCCGCGCCAGGCCGTCGGCCAACTTTTCCTGGCGAAGCAGGTTGTCGAGCGCGCCGGCGCATTGATCGGCGACCGCCAGCGTGTATTCGAGATCGTCGGGTTCGAGTTTTCGCTCGGGATTCGTCGAATACAAATGGATCAAGCCGTAGATCTGCTTCCCCAGCCGAATCGGCGCGCAAATCACGCTTTTCGCGTGGATTTCTCCCAGGCTGTCGCGGTTGACGAGCAGACTGTCGTCGGCGACATCGCGGGCCAGAATGGCTTCGCGGCTCTTTAGAACTGTGGTGGAAAGGTATTCCGACACTTTCTGATACGGCCGCTCACCGCTCGAACGGTATGCCACCAGCGTCAATTCACCGGGATCTTCTCCCGACGAGACGGGATTGGGCAACAGCAGCAAGGCGCCGATGTCGGCGCTTGTGCCCGATGACAGACCGGCCAGCACGATTTCTGCCAGTTGCTTGGAATTGTTCGCCCCCCCCATGTCGAGGGCCAGCCGGTAGAGCTGGGCCAATTCGCGGCTGGCACGGTCGCGCCCGAGACTTTCGGCCCGGCTGCCGGCGACGAAGGGGTTTTCGGCCTCCCGACGCAGAATCGTCGGCTCGACCGACGCGGGGAACATTTCCAGCACATCGGCAGTCGGGGTCCCCGAATCGCTCTCGGCCAAGGGCTCGGTTCCGCTGCGCGGGAAGGCCTGCGAGAGGTCATAGGTAAACGCCAGCTCGCAGGGACCGATCTCGATCACCTGGCCGGGCTTTAATTCCAGTTCGCCGTCGACCGGCTCGCCCCCGATCAACGTGCCGTTGCGGCTTTGCAGGTCACGAATCTTCCAGGCCGAACCATTTTGAAAGACTTCGCAGTGATACCGGCTGCAAACCTCGTCATGAAGCACGATGCGGTTGGTCGGCGCCCGGCCGATCGTCATTACCTGGCCTGGAGTGAGCCGGTAGACGTCGCGCCACTTATTGCCTTCCCTGACCACCAGATACGCGATCATTGTCGATAGGGTTCTGTCGTACGATGCATCCGCCCCTGCCGGCGGCATGAGAACAGACTGGATTATACCCGGCCGCCGGCCAAACAGGAATAACTCTCTGTGAATGTCTTCGCTCACAGGGCGGATTTTCGAATCGCAACAGGCTGGCCGCAGCACAATCATTCGGCCTTGAAATGAGTTGCGCCGTAAGTCATCCTATAGAGTACATGCGTGCCATGCCGATCCATCTGTCCGCGAGACCATTGCGAGCAGCCAATCGGCCGGCGCTGGGTGATTTGCGTTGCATGCACGAGGGCGAGCGGCACCCACCGGGCGGGAGGCCCGCATGGACGGGGCCGAGTGCTGCCGCCGGAGATTTCACGTAACGACAGGAAGACAATATGCCCCCCTGGCCCGGTGGACCGTGTCCGGCATGCGGCGAAGAGATGCCCGAACGGATCATCCATTGCCGCAATTGCCGCACGCTGCTGAACACCGACCTTGAGCCCGACAGCGTCGAGATCCCGGAATTCGTCCCGCTTCAGGAGATCGAAAGCGTCGTTGAGCTGACGGTGCGTGGGTACTACGTCCAATGCCCGCATTGCAGCCGCGAGCTGCGCGTCAACCGCAAATTCATCGACAAACGCGTGACTTGCAAACAATGCGGCGGAGATTTTCAGCTCGATTTCGAGAAGGGCGCGAAGAGAATCGAGAAAGTCGGAATTTACGTGTATTGCCCGCATTGCTCCGATCGGCTGCGCATGTCGTGCAAATACATTGGAGTCAAAGTCGCCTGCAAATCGTGCTCGGGCCGGTTGATGGCCGTCGACTGAGCCTCGCCGCCCGTAGCTGAATTCGCCAGAATAGACAGGGGACGTGCGCGATCCCTGTACGCTTCTAAATTCGGCGCGTTGCGCTCTGGCGAGCGCCGCGACGACGAACTCAACGGCGGGGCGGCTGGCTGTTTTGATCTGGAAACGGAATACGCAGCGGCTCTTCGTTCTGCTTGTCGACCGCGCCGGCGCCGGCCGCCGCCGCTGAAGAACTGCCGGACCCGCGCCACTGTCCCGCGGGCGCGACGGCAGTCTCGCCCGCCACTCGTTCTGTGATCGAGTCGCCCGGCCGCGTCTCATAAAGTCTTCCCGTGGAATCGAATAACAGCGCCAC
>DATGKC010000364.1:0-6533 GCA_035294845.1 Planctomycetaceae bacterium
GGCGGCCAAACAAAATGCCGACCGGATAGGGCCATTTGCGCGGCAGTTTCCAGAAATACCTGCCGCGAAAAAAGCTGAAGATGCTCCCCCACAGCCCATCCAAATAGACGGGAATCACGGGCGCGCCCGTGCCTTCCACGATTTTCAAAAGCCCGCGCTGAAAGGGGAGTAGCTGGCCGGTGCGGGTGATTTGCCCCTCGGCGAATATGCACACCAGTTCACCATTTTGGATGCACTCGCGAGCGGCCTGAAGCGACCGCACGAGCGATTTGGGTCCTTCGCTGGCTTTGACCGGAATCACTCCCATCGTCTTCGTCAGCCATTCGACCCCCCAGCCGCGGACGTAATCAGCATACGCCAGCATTCGCACCGGCCGCGACGAGCTGATGAGAATGAACGCCGCATCCAGCCAGGTGACATGATTGGCCACGAGCAGAGCGCCCCCCGTTTCGGGAAGGTTTTCGCGGCCGTAAATTCGCAAACGATAGATCGTATGGCTGACGAGCCAGGTGATAAGCCGGATCGTGGCCTGGGGAAGCAGCAGCACCACGTAAAGCGCGATCGGTATCGTCGCCAGGCCGATCGCGAGAAACGTTTCTCCCGCGGTCAGGTTCAGCCGATGCTGCATGATGTACAGCAGCCCCGAAGTCGAGAGAATTCCGGTGAATGCCACGAAGTTGGCGGCCGCCAGGATCGTGCCCCGCACTTCGCGCGGGCTGCGGTGCTGGAGAAACGCTTCGAGCGGCACGTCAAACAGTCCCGCGCTGGCGCCCAACAAAACCAGCCAGCCGAGCGACAGGTAATAGGCGTGTTGCACCGAAAACTCGCGCGCGGGGTCGACGATGCTGCCGCTGGCGAACAACCCCAGCGACGTGACGACGATCCCAAACGCGCCCAGCGGGACGATTCCCAGCTCGACTTTGCCCCCCGACCAGACTCCCGCCAGCACGCTTCCCACGCCGACGCCGATCACCAAGGCCAGCATCAAGGGGCCAATGTCTCTTTCGCTTAAATGCAAGACGCTCGCGCCGTAGAGCTTGATGTTGGCTTGAGTCAGCGTCGCTAACGTGAAGAAGAAGGCGATTCCGAGCGCGGTTCGCATCAGAGGCTTGTTCGAGGCCAAGAGCACCAACTGGTTCCAGCACTGGGCGATGGGGTCTCGCGGAAATGGGAAATCGCTGCGTGCCGCGAGCAGCGGGCGAATTCCCAGGCTGGCCAGCCAACCGGCCAGCGCCACGCTTCCCAGCGCCATGGCCGAGATCCAGATGCGATCGGTTCCGTCGGGTTCGGTGGCGACAAACAGCTTGAGGCCCGCGACGGTTCCCGCCGCCGACGAGATCACCGTCACCATTGCCATCAGGCCGTTTCCCGCCGACAATTTTTCGGCGCGCAGCATTTCGGGAATGCTGCCGAATTTTGCGGGTGAGAAAAGCGCGGCCTGCGATCCCATCAAAAACAGGACGATAAATAATAACGTCGCGCTGCCGGAGAGGATCGCGCCCACCCCCAGCAGCATGACGGCGATCTCGGCCACCTTGCACCACACGATGACGCTGCGCTTGCTGAACCGGTCGGCCAGCCACCCGGCGTGCGTCGGCAACAAAAGGTAGGGCAACGTGAACCAGAAAATGCCCCACGAGAGCGCGGCGACTTCAGCGTGGGCCGTTCCGCCCAGCATGTGCTTGCCGACGGGAACAGCCAGCCAGCGAAACATGTTGTCGTTGAATGAGCCGAGCGCTTGCGTCACAACCAGGCAAACAAAGCTGCGCGAGCGCAACCCCCCGCGCGCATCAGGCGGCGGATCGACCGGATTGCTTCGATCTTCGTCGGTGCTTGGGGAACGGATTTCGGCGCCTGCGCTCATCGCGTCCTTCGATTCTCTGCTGCGAACGTCCGAGTCGGCCCGTTCACGTCTAGTTTACTTTGGTCCGGCGCACGAGGACGGAGATTGCAGTGCGGGTCGACAACCGAAAAAACGGCCGCTTTCGCGGATAAAAACGACTGTGATGATTCTGCACAGGGCGGCGCTCCAATACTGTTCTGCCTCCCATCTAGGCGACGGCGCGGGAGCGATATAACGCGACTTACGGGATGAACTTATAAGTCCCGTTGTTGTGGCGGGCAATGTCCTTGAGCAGGGCTTCGCCCGAAGCATCGCCGAAGCAGAATGTATGAATTGAGACGCCGCGCGTGTTGAGCGTCGTCGCCTCTTTGGCGGCGTCGTCGTCAAACACGCCGTCGGTGAGAAGATAGATCACATCGGGATTCAATTCGAGCGCCTGCTTGATGGCCGCGCGCGGGTCGGTTCCCCCGCCCCCCCGGACTTTCATGCACCATTCCAGGTATTTTCGCTTGTTCGGCAGCGTGGCGGACTGCAGCTTTTCCGCAGGCATGGGGACGGCAATTTTGTTGAAGAAGATCACGAAGAATTCCATCTCGGCCGGCAAACCGCCGATCGAGCGGATCAACTCGATTTTGACGCGGTCGAGACGTGTTCGCGCCTCGCTGTGAGGCTCGGTCATGCTCCCCGAACCGTCGAGGACGTAGACAAACCTCGTGCCGGCGGTCGCCAGCTCGAAGAACTGCGAGCCGCTGCCGTCTCCCTCTCCGTCGCCGACGCCGCTGCCGAAACCGCCCCCCACGGCCAAACCCTTGCCCAGCCGTTTTCCGAGCGCCGAAACATTGAGATCTTTGGCCGCAGGCAGGCTGGGTGCAAAATCGAGCGGCGAGGCCCTCTCGACGAGAGACAAATGAGCCTCCCATTCGCGTGGATGCGGCTGTCCGGCCGTTTCGATGCCCGCGGCGACCTCTCCTGCGGCGCCCGATCTGCCGCCGGAGGACGAGCCGAGCGTCGTCGGGGGCAATAACTGGGCCGGAGGATCAATGCGAACGGCCGGCGGCGGTGCGCTGATGTCAGCGAAGACGGCCTCGACTTCCGCGATGTGGCGGCGAGAAATGGCAAATAGCGCAAGCGACGCCAGCGCCGAGACATGAACCAACAGCGACAGACCGAACGAGAAACGCCAGCCACGACCATCGCCGCGGCAGACGTTAATCATCTCCCGAAAAATCGGGTAAACCGCTGGGAGCCGACAATTCATGCAGCCACTCCTCTGACGGAAATCTTAACCCTGTGGCGGCCCAATCGCAAATGCGAGATCATCTTGACCGGCTTCCCGTCAAGGGGAATACTGTCACGTCATGACGTCACCACAACGCGAAGTCACGACAACGGCAACGGCTTCGGCAGTTTCGGCTGGTTCGGGCGAGACGCCGGCCGCTGATGCGAGAGAACTGCTGGATCGACCCGTCATTTTTTTCGATGGCGAGTGTGGATTGTGCGACTCGTGGGTCAGTTTCGTATTGGCGCGCGATAAGCGGCAGACGTTCCGCTTCGGCACGCTCCAAGGAAAGACGGCCCGCAACTGGCTTCACCTGGCTCCCGATGCGAATCTCGATTCGCTGGCATTCGCCGACGGCGACGGGGTCCATCGCAAGTCAGAGGCCGTTTGGCGGATATTTCGTCGCCTGGGCGGCGTGTGGCCGGCGCTGGGTCTTGTGCTGCGGGTGATTCCCAGGCCAATTCGAGACGGCGGTTACGATTTCATCGCACGCCGCCGCTATCGCTGGTTTGGCAAGAAAGAAACCTGCCGTGTTCCGACTCCGGAAGAGCGCGAGCGGTTTTTGCCGTGAGGCGCCGCTTTCCGATTAGGGAGGATTGCAAATTGGCCATTGCAAATTGGCCATTGCAAATTGCTGAAGGGGGCTGCGGCTGTTCTGCCGCACGGCAAGATCGCCAAGACGCCCGAGCGAGACTTGCTGCGTTGCCAGGAGTTCGACCAGCTCTGAGGAGACAAGCAGCGACAATTCGCGAGGCCGCGTTTGGGCGAGGGGATCGTGCCAGTCGTCGGACGACTCGCTGGCGCGCTTGGTGCCGATGAGAGTGCCTGGGTGCAATCCGATTTCGGTGATTCCGGAGCGCGCCGCGCCCAGGAACTGGCGCATCAATTCGAGATCGACGCGCCCGGCGTGCGACGTGCCAAAATAGTCGGCGGAATAAACGACGGCGTGTCGCCGCATTCGGACCAAGTAGTGGCACGCAAAAAGGCGCTTTATCTGTGCGAGACACCAATTGGCCGGCTCAAAACGATGAACTAAAGTCGTCTTCGTCAAATGTCGTTCCCAAGGCATGCGGACGACCGAGATCGCATATCGTTTCAAGAGCTCCGGAATCATCGCCGACACAACAGGAAGTGTTTCCACATACTGATGGCCGTTCAAATGCGACGGTGCGATTCCGTGGTCCAGCAGCATCTCGATCTGGGCGCATAATTCGCTTCGAATGGCGTTCTGATACTTCCAGCGCGATGCCAGAAGCCGGACTGCCAGGCCGAATATGCCGGGGAAAGTTCCGGATTTTGAGAGCAATTGTGCCGGATAAGCGCTCCCCGTCAGCGGCCGTCCCTGAGTCAGATTCAAATGAATCCCCAGGTCCAGCGGAGCATGCGAGTCGGCCAATCGCCGCCGCGAGTCGGCCGACGGCAATTCTCCCCGGCCAAACCGAGCTTGCAGTTCTTTCCAGGCCGCCAGCGCCGATGAGCAGCCCGGCGCATTGGCCAATACCGCCGTGCTCGTGAGCAGGCCATGTGTGAAGCCATCGATGATCCCGCGGTTCACCGCATCGTTCATGCCGAAATCATCGGCGTGCAAAATGACAAGGCGTCGCGGTTGCGACGACCGTCCGGCCGGGCGCTGCGAGTGCATGCCCCGCACCGCCTCTTGATCGGGCGGTTCAATTCTGGGCGCTCTGCCCGGCATCGCTTACTCCTGGCGTCTGACCATTTGTGCTACTTGCGTACCGGTGACCGCGAATGGAAACCGCAGATTTCGCGGATGCGCGCGGATAAATACCACGTGGGTCAATCTGTAAATCCGTGCGTATCCGCAATGCAAACAGTTTATTTTTGCGCGCCGCGCGAAGAATTTCATGCGGCGAGTTCCATGAGTTGTGGAACGGCGGGGCCACCGGGGTCCGGCTGGGAACCGGCAACCTGAAAGGTTGCCAGCCGATAGCCGGGGGTCGAGCGAAGCGAAGACCCCCGGAGAGAGCTGTTTCGCGAGGAGCTGATTGAAAGGCTTCATCATCGGGGTGTGACGTAAACGTCCGACGCGACCGGCGTCCATGCGAACGGTTCTGCGACCCCTTCCGGGGTCGGATGGACATAACAAAACACGCTACCGGGGGTGGTCGCTGCGCGACGACCCCCGGCTAACAGTCTTGCACCCCTCATCGGGGTGCTGGGCAGTTCGGTCCCGCTCCTATCCATCCGCGCGTATCCGCGGAATCCGCGGTCACTTCTCTCTTTTTTATCGGTTCGATTGCGGCCTTCGGCCGCGCTGGGAAATCCGCGGTCATGTGTCTTTTTTCATCGCTTTGGTTGCCGATTACCGAGGTCCGTGGGATCGTGGCGTTACGCCGCCGTACGCGCTTTCTCCGGCTCGGCGGCCTCGATCACGGCCGCAAGCGGGGCAGGCGACGAATCGTAAACTCCCAGGGCGTCCCGCAGGCGCACGCGAAAGACGTCCAAGAGCATCGGCAGCGCGTGCCGGGTGAGCGAGATGGTCGAGGCATATTCATTGATCAGCGTCACGGGGATCCGAGTGAACGGCAGCGCGAGCCGGTGCGTCAGATACACGACTTCCGCGTCGAAGGCGAAGCCGTCGATTGTGGTGCGCGAAAAAATCTCGACGGTGGCGCGGCGGCTGAAGACCTTCAATCCGCATTGCGTGTCGGTCACTTCCCGAGAGACAAGGCGATGAACAATGCTGCGGAACGTGAGCGTCGCCAACGTTCGTAGTATCCGGCGAGGCGCCAGCACCGCCGATTCCTTCAAGTCGCGAGCGCCGAAGACCGCCTCGCACGCTTTGCCGGCGATCGCGTCGTAAGCTGTGCGCACGCCGTCGAGGTCATAGGGCAAATCGGCGTCGGTGAACGCGACGACGTTGCCCGTGGCCCGCAACATGCCGTTGCGAACGGCCGCACCCTTGCCCCGGTTCGGCTGAGAAATCGTTGAGAACCGCGGTCCGCGCCCGCAAGTCAAACGGGCCGTTCCGTCGCGGCTGCCGTCATCCACTACCAGAACGCGGTAATCGATGCCCCAGTCGTCGAGATAGGCCGACAGACCATCGAGGGTCGCCGGCAGTCGCCGTTCTTCGTTGAACGCCGGGACAATAACGGTGAGGTCGTGGTCAATGAAAAAGCGACCATTCGTCGCGGCATCCTGCAGTCCTGACGCCATCATGGCTCGCCCCTAATTTTGAAGGGGGGACGTAAGTTGAACGATGGCTGAGCTTAAAGGAATCGTGGTAGCGCGTCAACGGCGATCGGTATGGAAGAGTGGAGTCGAGATGTGACGCGGTGGTTTAGGCTTCGGCTTGCTTCCGTGTCAGGGTTTCCCCGTCTGTGGCTAAGTATCCGCATGCCGTACTCCTCTTTGCACAATCCCGCTCATCGAACCGGACGGGCGGTTTTC
>DATGKC010000365.1:0-3949 GCA_035294845.1 Planctomycetaceae bacterium
CACGGTGCGGACCGTTTCCTCCAGCCCCGGCCGGTTGCCGAAGATCGTGACGAGCCAGTCGAGCGGCACCATGTGCCCCGACAGAAAATAGTTGAGCATCATGAAAATGAACACCAGCGAGCTCACTTCCAGAAACCAGAACGAGATGAGTCCGATCAGGCATTCCAAGAGAAAGCCGATCAGGAAGGCGATCACCAACGACAGCATAAAGCCAATGACCGTCGCCAGATCGGGGGCGAAGCTGAAATAACCGCGGCACAAATAAAACACGAGCGCAAAGGGCGCCGCCGCGACGACGTAGTACACCAACTTGTGCGCCACGCGCGCCCAAAACAGGTACGCCAGCATGTCGACGGGCTGAGTGAGATACTTTTTGATGGTCCCGTCGCGCACGTCGCGGGCAATTCCGCCGGCCAGGCCCGGCATGCTCGAAAACGCCCGGCCCACCATCACCAGCAGCGAATACGCCACCATATCGTCCAATTTATAACCGTTCACGACGCGCGTCGAATCGCCGGCAAAGACAGCCGTCCATAAAAACACTTGCGTGACGATCGGCAGGAAACGGACGAGCGTCGCAAATGCGAAGTCGGCGCGGTACGTCAGCCGCTCGCTGATGCAGGTGCGAAGAATAAACCAGTTGGCGCGCATAGGAGATGAGTGCCGTTTTCTCAGGCTCATGGGCGGCATTCCGCGAGCCGACATGTGGTAAAACAATTAGCGAGCCATGGCTTCCGTCGCTGCCGGCTCGCCATTCCCGCTGCGCGTGGTCGTGAACATCTCTGCAATCGCCTCTTCGAGCGGCCGATCGTGAACGCCCACGTCCTCGATTGCGTACTGCGCCAGGAGCGCCGACAGGATCTCCGGCACCTGGTTGCGAGGGACTTTGAGCTTCGCCCTGGGGAAATTGTCGTCGAAAACTTCTCCGAAGCGCTCCAGGCCTTCCGGGCGCGTCTCGCTCGAGAACAAGAGCTCAATAACTTTATACGTGCTGAACCGGTCGACAATCTGAGCCAAGGGCCCATCGTGCTTGATCTCTCCCTCGTTGATGATGATCGCGCGGCGGCACAAAGCCTGAACGTCCTTCATGTAATGACTGGTGAGCAGCACCGTCAGGTTTTGCTCGGCCTGATAGAATTTGAGGAAATCCTGCACCTTTCGCTGAGAGACGACGTCCAGCCCGATCGTCGGCTCATCGAGAAGGAGCAGGTCGGGCCGATGCAGCAAAGCGGCGATCAGTTCCATCCGCATGCGCTCTCCCAGAGATAATTCGCGCACCGGTTGTGCCACCAGCTTCTTGACTTCGAGCAAGGCCGTCAATTCATCGAGCCGCCGGCTAAAATCCGCCGGGTCGATGCGGTAGATTTCCTGGTGAAGGCTGAATGATTCTTGCGCCGGCAAATCCCACCAGAGTTGGTTCTTTTGGCCCATGACCAGCGCGAACCGGCGGCGATAGGCGATCTCCCGCTTCCAGGGGATGTATCCCAAAACGGTCGCACTCCCGGCGGTCGGGTAGATCAGCCCCGATAAGAGCTTCAGCGTCGTGGTTTTGCCGGCCCCGTTGGGGCCCAGAAAGGCAACCATTTCCCCTTGTTCGATCTGAAAACTCACGCCGGCGACGGCATGCACCGCGTGGTATTCGCGGCGAAAAAGAGACGTCACCGACGCCAGCAAACCCTCGCGCTTGCGAAAAACGCGATAAGTTTTCGAAAGGTCGCGCGCGTCAACGGCAATCATCACGCTATCTTAAGCGCGAGGCCGCACCCGGTCGAGCCAGCGTGTGCGGGCTTTTTCGAAACTCGCCTGCACTAAGAACCGAACGCGGGGATCAGAATGCCCACCAAGAGATCGTAGGCGGCGTGGCTGCCCACCGTGATGCCGAATCCGCGAAAGACGAACAGCATCGCAAACACGAGTCCGGCCGTCGCTCGAAACACAAAACTGAAGGGAGCGAACTGGTCGGCCGCCGGCCCCACATAGTGCGCCGCCGAAAACAACAGGCTCGTCGCCAGCACCGATAGGACGATCGCGGCTTGTCGAGGAATCAAGATCGTCCGAAAAAGTCCGTACAAAATCGGCAACAGGCACAATCGGAAGAGCACCTCTTCGTAGACTCCGGCGCCCACGTAACTCACGGCTCGAGGCAGCACGCCGGGCTGCGTGGAAATTCCCTCCAGCAGCACTCTTTGTGCGGGAGCGCCCTGCGCCAATTGCGTGCGAAAGGCGAGGTCCTGCAATTGCCCCAGAATCACCAGGCACACCCCAAACAATACGCTCTCTGCGAGCATCCCGAACAGCGTTGCGGCCGAAGGCTTCCACTGATAATGCCCGGCAATCTGCCAGATGGCCAATAGGCCGATGACACCAAGCGGCAACAAAAAGGGGTGCTGGAGCCCCGCCAGCTTGAGGCCGATTCGCATCCAATAATCGGCGCCGTTGCGCGCCGCGTCGTTCCCGGCTCCGGCCGCCAGGCAAACGCCGACTTCGTACGTCGCCAGAAGCGGCAAAAGGAACAAAAGACAGTGCAGCGGCTGCCGGGCCAGAACCCAGTATTCGTCTGCCTCTTTGATCGGCGGAAGCAATCGTCCTTTCATGCGTCCTTGGGCCTGGACCTGCGGATTTCGTCCAAAGTCACGGCCACAAAACGTCCACGGGAAGCCGCGTGAGTTCCTTGCAGGCGCTGCTCTTCAAAATGCAGTTGCAGATTTCGCTCGCGAGCCGATTTGCCCTCAGGCAGCGCTTCGCCGGATGACTTTTCTTCGACTGCGGTTTCGAGCGGCAAGGCGGCCGCCGATGGAATATTCGCGTCGTCGTTTTCCGTTTCAACGACTCGCCGCCATAGCTTCCGGGCAAACTCGGTCGACCACAGCCCGCGCTCGGCTTCTGCCAGCAGCAATTCGGCAATATCAACGGCCCAATTTTCCCCGGTGCATGCCGATTCGCTCTCAAACCCGGCGCTCAGCGAAAGCTCAACAAATCGACCTGCGGCAGCCAGCATGGCCGAAGCGGGAAGAATATCGCGCGCCGTGAGCGCCCGCGGAAAGCCGCCGCCGTCGAGCCGTTCGTGATGCTGGCCGGCCATCAGCGCCAACTCGACCGGAGCGCCTCGGACGGCGCCCAGAATCGCGGCGCCGATCGATGGGTGCTGTCGATTCAGCCAGTCACGTCGTTTTTGGCGAAACCGGAGGCCTGCCGTTGCGCCGGATGTCGCCAACAATCGGCCGATGTCCTGAAACTGTGCCGCGAGCGCAATGTACGGCAGGCTGGAAACCAGTCGTTCGTCGTCGCGCATGGTCCAAACGAGGAGCCGCGCGGCGATCGCCCCTTCGACAAAAACCGCCGCCTCACCCCCTTGATGCTGCGAATCGACGAATGACGCCGGGGGCATGCCTGCCATGGGCGTCAACGGCGATAGCGCTTTCGCGTCGCGGACTTCGTCAAACACGCGATCGTAAAGGGGCAACAGCTCGCCGTACAGGACGCGCTCTTGGGCCAGCAGCCGGCGCGCAACTTCCACCGCTGCCGAGGTTTGCCGCGCCGTTGATTCACACAGCGCGATCTGAGACGCGACCGAACTGACCAGCCGGTGAGAAGCCGAAATCAGGCCAGCCAATGATCGGTCGGCGGGGTCGCCGGCCTGTTTGTGCGCCGACCGTCGGACGATTTCATGAATCCGCCGAATATTCGATGCAAGAGTCTGTCCGATGCTGCGGAGCGGACCGGCCGACGGATGCCTCAGGAACGGGTGTCCAAGGGCGTCTCGTGAACGGCGCTGCAGGTCTCGCAATTGGTTGGAAAGCACCGCACCCCTCGCGCCGCTCATTTCACGGCAGAATTTTGCCGACCGGCGCCATTCCGCCAGATAGAAAAGTCCAACCGAGCGCGTCCGTGATCGGTCATCCCGATATCGGAATCGACCGCCGCAGCGCGCGTCTTGAGACGCCGCCTG
>DATGKC010000366.1:0-3057 GCA_035294845.1 Planctomycetaceae bacterium
CTCGGAACAGGGGGGGGCGTTTTTTCACGAGGGGCACGCCGGGCGCGGAACAGCCGTGGGCGACCTGGATGACGACGGCAGTCCCGACATCGTCACCGTCAATCTCAATGATCCGGTGCGCATTCTGCGCAACCGGAAGGCCCCTGAAAACTACGTGAGCGTGCAACTCCGCGCCCGAAAGGGCGATCCAGACGCAATCGGGGCGCGCGTAACGACTCGATTTGCCGGGCGATCTCTGGTGCGCTTTGTCGTGCGTGGCGCAGGTTTTTTTTCGCATTTTGACCCGCGCATCATCTTTCCGACAGATCCTTCCGCAACGCATGTTGACGCGCACGTTGAATGGCCGGCAGGCGGTCGGGAAAGCTTTCGCGATCTCGCGGTCCGCCAGTCGCACCTGTTGATCGAAGGCCGAGGAGAGACTTTCGATGAATGACACCGAACCTGTCGTTGGCCGTCGTGTTCGAACGCGCCGCGCCCTGGCGCTGGCCGTATTATTCATCTGCGCCGCATTCGGGATTTGGTTCGCGACCAGGCCCCAACCTGCGGCTCTCTTCGAGCAGGCGTTGGCGGCCAGTGAGCGCGATCCCGCGACCGGAGAACGCCTGCTCCGAAAGGCGCTGGAAGCGGCCGACGGCTCGTTTCCCGATGCCGAACTCGCGCTCTGCCGCGTGATTGCCATCAAGGGGGGCTGGGACGAAGCGGCACAGCGATTCACCGCGCTGGACCTAACTGAGTGTCGATGCGACCTGCTGCTGGCTTTCGGGCGCACCGCACTCGAGAACAAACAGCAAACTCTGGGACTTATGGCTCTGGAAGCGGCCGGCAAGGGCAAGACGCAAGCCAGCGTCGAGGCACTGGGCCTGCTGATGGCCCAATACACGCAATGGGGCCAACCGCGCGAATTGTTTGATGTGGCCCGCGAGCTGTTGCGACTGGATCCCGACAACTTCCGCTGTTGGGGGACACTGATCGAAATCCTGCGAGCGACCGAACGCGAGAACGAAAGCCTGGACGCGATCCGCGAGGCGCTGGCGAATGATCCGCCGGAAGAATACCGGCGCGTCTTTCAATATGAATTGTTCCAGAATCTGATCGAGCAGGGCGAGACGGCCAAAGCCGCACAGGCACTTGTCGATTTACGAGCGCTCGAGGGCGATTCGATTCGCGTGCGCGCGGCGCAATCCGACATTTACAGACTCCAGGGCGAATTCGACAAGGCGCTCTTGTTGGCGTCGGATTTGATCGCCGATCTCGGAATTGCCGGGATTGCCTCGTTTAAGCGCGGAGTCATTTACCTTGATCTGCGGCGATTCGATGATGCGGCTCGCGACCTCGAGCGTGCCGTGGCGACACAGCCTCACAACGAAAACGCGCACTTCAAATTATCTGAGGCTTACCGCGGCCTCGGTCGGGACAAGCTCGCGCTCCAACATTGGGAAGAATCCTCCCGCATTTTGGAGAAACGCAAGCGAATCAACCAGCTTCTCACGCAGCGATCGCAGGAGAGACAGGATTTCACTGGGCACGACGAGCTCGTGGAACTCTACCGGGCATTGGATGAGCATGACGCGGCCCGGTATTTTGAGCAAACGGGCTCGCGCCTGGCGCCGCGCTGATCAACCGAGCCCGGCGCCGATCGCCAAACGCGCCGCAGCCGGCCGGCGAACCTGCACCGGAGCCGGTTTGCTCAACACAATTGCCCTGTGCGCCGTATAATAGGCCAGGAGAGCAAGTCTTGCGTGCGTCGCGGAACTTGCGCTATCATTTAGCTTTGCGCAGTTTCCTGGCTGCGCGCGTTCATCCGGAGAGCAGTGGTGCCGCGTTTGTTGCAGTCTTACCGGCCGGAATGGCTGGGGCTTTTAATCGTGTTTTTGGCAGGATCGGCCGCTTCGGGTTGGTACTGGTGGGTCCGCCCCAGCGATGCCGAGCTGTTGCAGTCTGCCATCCGATACACCGACCGTGGCCAAACGGGCGCGGCGATGGCTCGTTTTGACGAATTGCTGGCCCGCAATCCTTCTCAGAGCACAGCCCTGTTGTATCGTGGCCAGTTGGCCCGGGACGCAGGCGATCTCGCCGGCGCCGAAAAGTTCTGGAAACGAGTGCCCGATCAACCGGCACGCGAAGGGGGCACGGCCCGGTTTCTCGAAGGAACGTTGTTTCTCGAGGCCGATCGGCCCAGGCAGGCCGAAGCGGCCTTCCTGAAAGCGATCGAGTTGCATCCGGACTACGTGAAACCTCATGAGCGGCTCTTGAAGCTGTATGTCGCCCAGTTGCGGGCGCCCGACATCAAACGCGAGCTCGACGCGGTGCGCCGGTTTCGCACCTGGACGCTCGATGAACTCCTGCAATTCGCCTATCTTACGGGCAAAGTGACAGACACCGTTCAAAGCATTCCGCGCGTCGAAAAATTCATCGAAAACGACCCCGACGACGTTCACAGTCTCTTGGCGCTGGGACGCTATTACACCTGGGACAGCCGTTTCGACGACGCCATTTCGGTTCTGCGCCGAGCCCTGAGTTGTGCTCCTCGCGATCCAGCGGTTCGAGCTTATTTGGCTGAAGCCCTGTTGGACCAGTCGGAACTCGCCGAGGCGCGCAAAGTGCTCGGCGGCGACACGGCTGATCGCGACGCGCCGCAGTGCGTCTGGCGAAGCCACGGATTGTACTGGCTGGCCGTCGGCGAGACGAAAAAGGCGATTGCCTGTCTGACTCGTGCCGCGGCTATGGACCCGAATGATGCACCGGCTGTTTACAAACTGGCACTGACCCTCAAACAAGCGGGAGACGCGGCAGCGGCCGAAATGCACTTTCGGCGCGCCACGTTGCTGCAGCAGCTTCATCAAACGCTGCAACAACTCCATTCTTCGGCGTTCCAACTCAAAGAAGGGGATGATGGCAGCCGAGAGGTTGCCGTTGCGAAAGCGATCGAGGCCGGCAAGCTGCTCACCAGTTTGCACCGCCACGCCGAAGCGGCGGGTTTTTTCGAGCAAGCATTGGTTTGGAATCCCGATTCTGACGCCGCGCGCGATCTGCGTGCGCGCGCCCAAACGAGGGCCG
>DATGKC010000367.1:0-9983 GCA_035294845.1 Planctomycetaceae bacterium
GCCGTACTGGAGGAAGACGTAGATCCTCGGCGTGTTCAGCGAGGGAAAAATGTCCACCTGCATCCGTGTCAGCGCCAGAGCGCCGCCGCTGGCAAGGGCCACGACCAACATCAGGACCGTGACCGGATGCCGCATCGCGAAGACGATCGGATTCATGATCCACCGCGAAACGAGGCGTCGGACTACAACCTCCGGCTTGTCCTTCCCGGATCAAAGGAGGTGATGCAAGTTCAATGCCGCCACGGCTCATCGGGCCGGCTGAGGGATCTATTCGGCGAACGCGTCCTTAGTCTGCTTTCGCCGGCGCGAGGCGGACTGATAGCGGTCCGCTCCGTTTCGGCGATTGACAATTCGTGAAAATGAAATCGTGACTTCCGGCCGACCAGACTGAACATGGGAAGATCAGAACGTAAACAATCCTTACTCAATGCAAAAAGATTGGTCATGGAACGGAAGCCGCGTTGCCCATTAAAGGTCGCCCCCTTTCGAGCGATTGAGAAGCCGCATGCGAATGGGTCGTCCGGGACAATGGATTGCTTTCGCCGCGTTTGGCCTGGGCATTTGTCAGCCCGCCTTTTTCAGGTTCCAACGGATTGGCAGTCGCAATGCTCGCGGCGCCGCTTTCCCTGGCAAGCTGCACAGGGATGCCCTCCGTGAGAATCGACAAGTCGCCGACGATCACTTGCTCTGAGCCGTCGATCGGCGCCCACGGATCTTGCGCCTCGGGCGCAGGCGGAAGCTGGTGATTGGTGACCTCGACCCAAGTTCCGTCGGAAACGCCCGTTTGCACTTCGGTACGCACCGCGTGTCCCGCGTCATAGCTCCAATAGAAGGTCTTTTCGCCCGTATGAGCCAGGGCCGACACAGGCAGCGCCCGCACATTGGGCCGCTCGATAATCACCTTTCCGTAGGCGTACATCCCCGGCAAGATCTGAATCCCTGGGCCGACGTTATTCTCGACGATCTGGTGTTCGCCCGGATCGTGATAAACTTCGGGAGCGTCTGTATTGTGCAGGTCGATTTCGGCGCGGAGCGTTCGGCTCTTGACGTTGAGCGCCCAGGACGTGCGCGTGACCGTTGCCGGTATCAACTTGTCGCGAAAGGCACGGATGAGCACGGTTGCCTTGGTGCCGGCGCGCACATAATTCGCGTCTTGCTCGGGAATATCGACGAAAATGCGGACAACGTCGGTGCGCTGCACGACGTAGACCGGCGCGGCCTGCGCGTCGGGCGACAAATAGGGAGCTCGGTGGTCGGTGGTAGGATCGCCTGTCGCGGGCAGGACGAAATCGCCCGTGTTTGCGTTCCGGGCGACGACGACGCCGTCGTAAGGTGCGTATAATTTCAAGTAGCCCACCCAGGCCTCCATCCGCTTCCAATCGCTGATGGCGACTTCCAGGTCGGCGCGGGCCACGTCGACCGCCACTTCGTCTTCTTTTTCGGTTGCTTGTTTGGATTCCAAGTCGGCCTCGGCTTTGAGGATGTCGGCTTTGGCCGCATCCCGCGCGGCGGCGCTGGCTCGCAGTTGATTCTGCGATTCGTCGAGCACCTGGCGATCGACGACGCCATTTTTCGTCTCGCGCGTCAGACGTTTGACCTCTGATTTCCAGCGATCGACTTGGGACTGGTACTGCTCGAGAATCGCCTTGGCCGCGTCCAGTCGCGCCGCGGCCGCCTTGACGTCGGCCTCGGCGACTTTCACGGTCTTCAGGGCCAGCTCGATGCGTTGCTTGTCGAGCTCGACCGTCGCACCCTTCGTCTTGTAGTCCTCTTCGATCTCGGGGACGAACAGATCGGCGAGCACCTGGTTTTTCCGCACTCTGTCTCCGATGTCCACGTACCACTTTTCGATGAAGGCCGACAACTTGGGATAGATCGACGTCCGCTCGTAGCTTTCGACGAAGCTCGGCTGCCCGACGACTCGGACGATGCTTCGAACCTCGGGCTGCGTCAACCGGACGGTCGGCGGCTCAGACACGCTCGTCACGCTGGATTTGGCCTCATGGCCGCAGCCGGGCAGTGCCAGCGCGGCCAAAAGGCCCAAAATCATCCAGGGGCAGCTCGTGGAACGGCGTAGAATGACGAGCCAAGGGGCGCGTTGCATGAAGGGTCTCCCATGTGGATATCGAGGTGAACAAAATGTCGTAACGAAGCACGGTAGCTGACTTAAGATTCGGGCGCAGGCTTTGCGCGAGGCGGTTCTTCGGAGGGTGGGCCCGTGGAAGGCGGAACTGCGGAGGGTGGGACGACAGAGCCCGGCAAGCTGGGGCCGCCGGGCTCGCTCGAGGCGTGGTCGGAAAAATCTGCTTGCGGGACGCAGGCAAGGTGGTCGTTTTCGCAAGTCGACGGCGTTCTCTTTCGACTGGCATCGGCGTCGCGCTTCTCCTCCCACACCGCATAATCGTCGCTGGGCGAGATCTTGTCGGTGAACTCGTCGACGTGCGCGTAGACTTGCGGGTCGTAGTACGCGCTTTTCGGGTCGTCCGGAAAGATCGATGGCGATCGCGCGGTCTTGCGGCCGATCACGATGGCGAAGATCGAGGGGACCACCAACAGGGTCGCGAACGTCGACATGACCAGCCCCCCGATGACGGCCAGTCCCAGCGGGGCCTGCATCTGACTCCCTCGTTCGAGCGCCAGCGCCATGGGCACCATGCCCACGGTCATCGCGCAGGCCGTCATCAAGATCGGCCGCAGGCGCTCGCTGGCGCCGGCGATCGAGGCGGCGACCGCGGGCGTTCCCTTTTTCCAATGATCGTCGATGAACGTCACCAGCATCACCGAGTTCGACACCGAGACGCCCAGGCACATGATCGAACCCATGAATGACTCGATGTTGAGCCCCGTATTCGTCGCAAACAGAATCGTGGCGATGCCCGCCAATACGCCCGGCACCGCGCCGACGGCGACCAGCGCCAGGCGCGGCGATTCGAAGTACGCCGTCAGCAACACGAAGATCACGAATACGGCAACCACCAGGCCGATTCCCAGGGCCTTGAACATCGCGGTCATCGGCGGGAGCTGGCCCATCGTCTCGACGCGCACGCCGCGCGGCGCTTCGCCGACCGCTGCGATCGCGTGGGCGACTTGTTGCGACGCCCGTCCCATGTCTTCGCCTTCGACGTTGGCAGTCAACGTCACGTAGCGCTGAGACATGTCGCGGTCCAACTCGCCGGGCCGCACACCCTGCTTGACGCTCGCCACGTCGCGGACCATGAGATTGACCAGCGGATTGACCGATTCGAGCGGCAGGATTTCGACATCTTCCGACTTTTCCATGCGCAAGGGCGGAATTTGAATCTGCACGAGGTAGTCAAATCCGGTTTTCACGTCGATCCAGTAGTTGAGGTTCGTGAAGCGGGTCGACGACGTGGCCATGACCATGGCATGCGCCACATCCTCGACGGTGGCGCCGCTCAGCCCCGCCTTCTCGCGGTCGATGTCGACCTCCACGGTCGGGTAGTCGAGCATCTGCTCGAATCCCACGTCGCGCAGGTAGGGGATGCGCTTCATTTCGGCGGCGATTTTCTCGGCATGTTGCCGGACGAGCTTCAGGTCGGTGCCGACGATGCGGACGGCGATCGGCGTGAGCGAGCCGAAGCTCATGACGGAAGTCACGATGTCGCCCGGCTGAAAGCCGAAGGTCGCCAGCTTCGCTTGGCTGATCGCCTTCTCGTGGGAAAGTCCCCCATGCTCAAGCCGTTGAGCGAGCCACGGAATCACCCGTTCGGGAAGCACTTGGCGCAATCGCTCGCGAAACTCGGCGAGCTTGATCTCGCTCTTCTCGTTCAGCGCCACTCGCAATTGGCCGTCGTCCGGCCCGCGCATGAAGAGCACCATGTTGTCGATGCCGAAGTTCGGGGCGACTTGCCCCACGAAACCCATCGAGATGTCGATGTTCTCGGGTTTCGCCTCATGTTCGATCTCTTCCAGGCATTTGACCGCCATCTCCCGGGTCAGCTCGAAATTCGACCCCGGCGGAGGCCGAAACCGCAGCACGAATTGTCCCGAATCGATCTGCGGGAAAAGTTCAGTCCCCACTTGCAGCCCGAGCGCCGCCAGAATCAGGGCGCATCCCGCCAGATACGCCGGCACGATGACCCATCGCAATCGGACGAACCAGCTCACCGCCTTGCCATACACCGCCAAAAGGCGGTCGAACAATCCCCGCTTTTCTGAGCCGTGTCTGGCTCCGTGCCCCATGTGCTTGAGCACGTACACGCACAGGATCGGCACGAAGGTGCTCGAGAGCAGGTACGACGAAATCATGGCAAATCCCACTCCCAGCGTGAGCGGCATGAACAGCGACCGCAGCGGGTCTTCCATGATGAAGGCTGGAATGAACACCGATAGGATGCACAAGAGCGCGAGGAGCCTGGGCACGGCCGTCGCGTTGCTGGCATGCAGCACCGCCGTGGCGAGATTCGGAGTGTGCCCCATTTGGACGTGCACATTTTCGATAGTTACCGTCGCCTCATCGACGAGAATGCCGATGGCCAGCGCCATGCCTCCCAACGACATGATGTTGATCGTGTTCCCCGTGAGCCAAAGCCCGAACAGCGATCCGAGCAGGGCCAGCGGAATGTTGGCGACGACGACAATGACGCTTCTTAGGTCGCCCAGGAACAGCAGAATCATGAGTCCCGTCAGTCCCGCGCCGATCAGTCCCTCGGTCGCCACGCTTTCGACCGCCGCCACGACGGTGGGCGACTCGTCGAACTGAAAGCTGACCGAAACGTCCTTGGGGACGGCGTCGCGGAACAATTGCATCGACTTATGGACGTCGGCCACGACGGTGAGCGTCGAGCCCGTGTCCTTTTTGATGATCGGAAGGTAGACCGATTTCCTGCCGTTCACGAGCGCATAGCCGTAGGTGATGTCGGTGTCGTCCACGATCGTCGCCACGTCGCGGAGATAGACGTTCGATCCGATCTTCAGCGGAATATCGCCCATGCGCTGGATGTCGACGACGGTGGCGTTGTTCGCGACCACGGGCATCGAATCTTTGACGTACAAGTTCCCCGCCGGAATGATCGTATTGCCCGTCGCCAGGGCATCGATCACCTGCTGCGGCTTGAGGTTGTAGGTCAGCAGCTTGTGTGGGTCGACATTGATGATGATCGACCGCATGTTGGGGCCGAAGGGAGAGATCGCGACCGTGCCGGGAACGAACTTCTGCACCAGCGGCCGGATGATGTTCTGCGCCAGGTCGCCCATCGCGCCCAACGAGGTTTCCTTGCTCTCAAACACGAGGTAACCGACGGGGACGCTGCCGGAATCCATGCGCATGATCATCGGAGGCAGCGTCCCCTTCGGCATCCACGACATGGCGCGGTCGGACATCGCCACGACCTGGGCCATCGCCTGTCCCATGTCGGTTCCCGGGAAGAAAGACAGCTCGCACAGGGCGACCTGCTGGATATTGCGCGTGTTGATGTCCTGAATGCCGTCTACGTACTGAAAGTACAGCTCCAGCTCGTTGACGATGAAACCCTCCATCTGGTCGGGGCTCATGCCGATGTAATCGAGAAACACGTAAATCTTCGGCGTGTTGAGCGAGGGAAAGATGTCGACTCGCATTCGGGTGTAGGCCAGAGCCCCGCCGCTGACCAGTGCCACGACCAGCATCAAGGTCGTGATCGGGTGACGCATCGCAAAATTCGTTGGATTCATGCAGTTTTGTCCTCTTTCGCAAGCATTATATTTGTAACACGAAATAAATATAGCCTCGTTCCATTAAAAAGCCGCAAGTTTTCGCACGCGATAGGAAAAATTGCGAATCGGCCGGTAAATTTCTAATGACTTTTCTGCTATTGGCTTCGTCTGAGAACTTCGCGCGTAACGGCCTTTACTTTGTTGGGCATCGCGCCACAAGTTCGCTGGTAGCAAGCGACTTGCGCCGACCTGCTCAGGAAGAACCCCCGCCGTTCGCATTGACCTCAATTGAGCCTCAGGGATATACTCCGCCCCCTTTACCGGGACCGCCGGATGACTATTCCGGGAGCGTCCTCTCTTACTGGTGACGGATGGCGGCGAATGAGTACGCAGCCCGAAACGGTCGTCATACCGTTCGACGAGTTCGAGCAGTTGCGCGAAGCGCGCGACATTATCCATCACGAAGCGCAGGTTTTGGCTGCCCTGTCGCGGCGCCTGGATACCGCCTTCTGCGCTGCTGTGCGGCTTTTGGCCCATACTCGCGGGGCGATCGTCGTGACCGGCATGGGCAAGGCGGGCCTCATCGGCCGCAAGATCGCAGCGACGTTGTCATCCACCGGAACGCGAGCCCTGTTTTTGCATCCGGCCGAGGCGGTGCACGGCGACTTGGGGTGCGTGCGCGCAGGCGACGTGGTGCTAGCGCTCTCGAACAGCGGCGAGACGGAAGAACTGTGCCGCCTGCTGCCGATCTTCCGCCGGCTGGGCACGTCGCTGGTTGCCATTACATCGCGTGAGACGAGCACGCTGGGACGTGCTGCCGACGTCACCCTTTCGCTGGGGCACACGCCCGAGGCCGGCCAATTCGGCCTGGCGCCGACGGCAAGCACCACAGCCATGCTCGCGCTGGGCGATGCTCTGGCCTTGGTCGCTTGCCGCGCGACTGGCTTCACGCGACAGCAGTTTGCGCAGGCTCATCCGGCGGGCGCTTTGGGCCGCAAGTTGCAGACGGTTGGAGAGATCATGCGCAAGAACGAGCAACTTCGCATTGCTCCCGAAACGGCGACGATCCGCGAGGTGCTGGTGAATATGCGCAAGCCCGGCCGCCGGACGGGCGCGGTGATGCTGGTTGACGACGAGGGCCGCCTGTCCGGGCTGTTTACCGACAGCGATCTTGTGCGGCTGCTCGAGAATCGCCGCGAGAATCAGCTTGATCGGCCGATCGCCGAAGTCATGACCGCCGCACCCAAGCGAATACTTCCCGAGGCGCCGCTGGCCGATGCGGTGGCCCTTTTATCGCAGCACCGGATCAGCGAGCTGCCGGTGATTGATGAAATGGGCCGGCCGCTGGGATTGGTCGACATTACCGACCTGATCGCCCTCATGCCCGACGAGCGGGTGGAGTAAACGTGGACCGCCGCACGCTGCTGACCGTTTCGACCGCCGCCTGCTTGTGCGGAATGTACGAGTGTTATGCGATGTTCGTCAGCCCGATCTTTGCGCCGCGGGCCGACATTGCGCGCGACCAGGCCAAACGCGATCACGACGTCGTTCCGGAAAGGCAGCCTGAAAACAGGCGGCAGGCGGAACAATTCCTCGACGACCAGCCCTGGACCTATCTGGCCAAGTACCAGTTTCAGACCGATGCCGGCTTCTTCTATTTTCAGGAGTGGGAGAAGGTTGAGGAAACGGGAAAGGTCCGATTCAAGCCGTTCGCGATGATTTGGCGGCCGCAAGGGCACGACCCCGCGAAAGATCCTTACACGATCGTCAGCGATTCGGCACTCGTCGAATTTGCTGAGAAATTCGAGCTCAAACTCATCAATCCGCATCCAGGCCGCGTGGTGGGAGGCTCGCTGGAGGGCAACGTGCGCATTCGAGGTCCCGATGCGCTGTCGATCCAAGGAAAGAACTTCAATTTCGCCGAGGGCGCGCTGCGCGTCTGGAGCGATCAGGCCGTTTCGTTTTCGCATGGATCGCACACCGGCCGCGGCCAAGGCCTGGAGCTGGCGCTGATCCCGGCCACGGGGCCGCTCGGGGACGACAAACCCGCTGTGACCGGCGTCAGGACCGTGCGCCTTCTCAAAGATGTGGGCATGGAGCTGGTGTCGGAATCGAAATCCACAGACAAGCCCGACGAGACCGTTTTCATCGATAGTCAAGGAAGCTTTGAGTACGAAGTCGAAGCGCATGTGGCGACGTTCCAGAAGAACGTCCAGGTCAAGCGGCCTACCGGCGGCGGCAAGTCGGACCGGCTCAATTGCGAGCAGCTCACCTTGATCTTCGAGCCGGAAGCAGCGGCTCCCGCGGGCGATGCCGGTGCGCCGCCGGTCGAGAGTCCCCCGGCAAAGGTCGAGTCGACCGGCGCCCTGGGGGGGCGGCTGGCCTTCCGACGTTTGCGGGCCGAAGGGCCTTCCGTCACCGTCGTGTCGCAGCGCAGCGATGTCCAGGGCTGGATGAGCGAACTGACGTACGACATGCAGGCACGGGTCATTGCGCTGCGCGACGGCAAGCAGGTAAGGCTCTTGCAGAAAAACAATGAGCTTCTCTGTCCGGAAATCACGGCCGTGTTGGATGAAGACGGCCAGATCGAGCAGGCCATCTGCCGCGGAGCCGGCAAGTTGTTCAGCTACGCCAAAGCGGCAGAGCCCAAGCCGCCGCGCGGGAAGAAGCTCGTCGAGCTGGCCGCCGAATGGCAAAGGCAGCTCCATAAAAGACCCGACGCGCTGACGGGCCTCGATCTGATCGAGTTCGAAGGCCGGGCCGTGCTCAATCAAACCGGCAAAATGGCGCTCAAAGGCGAGATCGTGCGAATCTGGGTCACCCCGGGCGAACGCGGTTCGGGAGGCCTGGGGCGGGGCGATCCGCCGCAATCGGCCGAAGAACAGAAAATCGAGCCCAAGAAGATGCTGGCCATAAAGGACGTCGCCTTTGCGAGCCCGCAGATCAGCGGCCAAACCGAGCGCCTTGAAGTCTGGTTCGAAGAAGGCTCGCTTCCGACGCCGCCGCTCGCGCAAGAAACCACCGCGTTGCGGCATGGGGCCATGCGGCCTGCAACGACCGGCGGCAATCCGGCGGGCCCCGTTTCGGCGGGCCGTGCTGTGGGGCAGGGGAGCGGACCTTCTCTTTCCGAGTGGGCGGAAAGAGCCGGGCCGGCGCGAGATCGGCGCACCCTGCGTTCGCAACAACCGCCGCGCGAAGGTCAAACGCTGGCTGCGATCGCCGATGCTCCGCCTCGCAAGGCTTCGCGAGCGAGCCTGCGACGCGACGAACCGTCGGGCGCGAAAGATAAGGCCGCAGCGCCCGATCCCAAGACGCCGCTGTCGGTGACGGCCGATCTCATCCGCGTGCGTTCGCTGCGCGAAGGAGACAAGACCGAGCTTGCCGAAGTCATCACTGAAGGGCATGTCCACGTGACGCAAGACCATGCCCCGGGAGAATCGCCCTTGGATCTCAGAGGCGAGCGGCTGCACTTGTGGAATTATTCCGAGTCGAATCAGGTGGTGCACGTCGAGGGCCGACCGGCCCACGTGCGAGATCGCGGCATGCAAATTGAAGGCCCCGACATCCATTTCGATCGCGGCCAGAACCTGGCCCGCGTCGATGGCGCCGGCTTGTTGCGGTTGCCGATGAGCAAAGACTTTCAAGGCAAGCCGCTGGATGCTCCGCAACTGCTCGATGTGTTCTGGCAGGAGAAAATGGAGTTCGACGGGGAAGTCGCAAAATTCTACGAGCGCGTCCGCACGCAGCTCAACGGCAGCGAAATGCGGTGCGAAGAGATGCACGTCACATTTGCGAACCGCGTCTCGTTTTCCGAGAAGGCGCCCCAGTCGCAGCCTACCGACGTGAAGTTCGTCGTATGCCGGGACGGCGTCGACATGAAGAGTCACGAATACGAAGACAACCGCCTGGTCGAAGTTCGTATCGCGAAGGGTTTCGAATTCACCATCGACCGCAGCACGGGGCGAATCACCTCCCAAGGACCGGGCACGCTCATGTTCTGGCGGCGCGGCAACGGCAAGCGGGCCGGTCTGGAACCGTCGTCAGGGGTTCGCGCGAATCGTCCGCTGGCGACCGAATCGGTCGAGTGGGAATACACGCGCATCGACTTTGCCGGAAAGATGCAGGGCAATTCAAATGACCGTTTCACCAGGTTTCGCGATCGCGTGCGGGTCCTTTATGGCCCCGTCGAGCATTCCACCGATACGTTCGATGAAGACAGCCTTCCCAAGGACGGCGGCTGGATGCGCTGCCACGAGCTGGAGCTCACGCAGCATCCCGAAAAGAAGCCGCAAAAAGATTACATCACGATGAAAGCCACGGGCAATGTC